>DATIOH010000001.1:0-15991 GCA_035473375.1 Nocardioidaceae bacterium
ACTTCGCCGGAGCGAGGTCGCACTCGGTCACCGACGCGCTCTGCCTCGGCTCGAAGGCGGCACCGCTGTTCCCGTCCGGCCCGCGTTCGCCCGGGTCGACGTACTCGTACTCGTTCCCCGCAGCGGGCAGTTACTCGTACAAGTCGACAGCCAAGGGCGACCCGAAGACGATGACAGGCACCGTCAACGTGCCGGTCGTCGTCTCGCAGCCGACCGGCACGCCGGACACATCGATCCAGGTCACCTGGGCGACGTCGGCGCTGGCCGGGTTCAAGTTCGACGTTCAGTACCGATACCGAGCACCTGGGGCATCGGACTACTCGTTGTGGAACACGTGGCTTCCCTACCCGAGCGCCCCGTCGGCGTCGTTCGTCGCATCGACGCTCCAGGGGGCCGGCGACTACCAGTTCCGGAGCCGGCTCAAGAACGCGTCGACCTTCAACCTGTCCGGTTGGTCCCCGGCCGCGTCGGTCACGATCGCTCGGGCCGACGGCACGCAACATCTGGCCGACATTGCGGTCTTCCACGAGACCGACACCGACAACGTCGAGGTTCCCGACTGCACGGGCGGCGACGGTGTCGCCCAGCCAGCCCCGTCGTGTGTGTTCAGCGAGACAATCCGGCCCGACGGCGACCTCGAGATCGTCGTGCTGACGACGCACAACAACCGGTGGCGGGTCGGCAAGGTCGCGGTCCCGACGCCTTAGGCGGAGCCCCAACTTAGGCATTCGGGAGACGCAATATGGGGTGCGTCTCCCGATCCGCCCCCGGGGTTCTCATTCCTACGTTGAGAGTGCTCGATGCATCTCAACGCAGGAGGAGAACACCATGCAGAGAAAGTTCACGCGCCTCATGGTCGCCGGTGCGTCGGCGGCCGCGCTGATCGGCGCGCAGGCGGCACTCGCGAACGCGAACGAGCCGTCGGCCGTTCGCCCCGCGACGCACAGCCAGCACGCCATGCACATGTCGCAGGCGTCCCATATGTCGCAGGCGCGAAAGGACGGCGGCGGCCACGCCGACCAAATCGCCCGTGCGCGCGCCGCGACCAGGCAGTTCCACAACATCGCCAACGCCGAGCAGGCCGGTTACGGCCTTCTGCCCGACCAGGCCGGCATCACCTGCATCGCCGACGACGCCATGGGCACGGGCGCGATGGGCGTCCACTGGGCCAACGGCGATCTCGTCGGCAAGCCGTCGCTCCACGTGCGTCACCCCGAGGCGCTCGTCTACCGGCCGACCGCCGACGGAACGCTGCAGCTGGCCGCGCTCGAGTACGTCGTCATCAAAGCCGACTGGGAGCAGCACCACAGCGGCGTGCCGCAGCTGTACGGGCAGCGGTTCAACTTCACCGACGACGGCAACCGCTTCGGCCTGCCGGCGTTCTACTCGCTGCACGTGTGGCTCTGGTACCCGAACCCCGCGGGCATGTTCCAGATGTTCAACCCGAACGTCCACTGCCCGGTCTGACCGAGTGCGATTCCCACGCTGGGACCCAAACTGGGTTCCAGCGTGGGAGTCCGCCGCTCAGCTCAGCAGGCTGGCGAGCTCCGACCGTCCCCGCACACCGGCCTTGCGATACATCGACGCCAGATGATCGTTGATCGTGAGCACAGACAGACGAAGCCGGCGAGCGATCTGCTTGGCCGCAGCACCGGTCGCGAGCTCTGCAAGCACCCGGTCCTCCGCTGCGGTGAACCCGCACAAGGCTGCGAACGCGGGCGCGACCGTCGCCGGGTCGCCGGCCCGCAGAACAGCCACCACGCCGCCGTCGTCGTGTTCGACATGGGTCGCCGAGATGGCGAGCCATCCACCCGCCGGCACCCGCACCCGGCACACAGTCGCATTCCTCGTCTCGTACGCAGCCCGAGCCGCCTCGATCACCGGCCGCTCGAAGTCCTCGGCCTGCGCGCCGCCCGGCCATGACTGCGCAAGAGCCGCCATCCACGCCTTCGCCTCGACGCTGGCTGCAAGGGCCTGCCCTGACCGGTCGAAGACGACGACGCCGTCGGCCGCGGGTCCGGCCGGCGCGCCTGGCCAGCCCACCTGATAGCGCCGGATCGCCAGACTGAGCGGCTCGCTCAGCTCGTTGGCGATCTGCGCGTCGGCCTCGACGAAGGGGTGCCGACTGCTGTCGCGGAAGAGCGACACGGCGCCCCAATAGCGTCCGCCGGAGACGAGCGCCAGTCGCAGCTCGGACGTGAAGCCGTCGGGCCGCAGCATCTCGTGAAGCCGCGGGCTCGTCGGCTCCGTCGCGGCCCCGGCTGCCAGAACGCCCGCGTGCATGCGGCCTCGGGCAAGGTCTGAGTACCTATTCGCGTCGCAGACGGTGGTCTCGTTGTCGTACAGCCGCTCGGCCGACGAGGTCAGGCTGTTGATGGAGAACATCACGCTGCGAAGCTGCGTCACGGGGTCGACGCCGAACAGGCAGTAGCCGTCGAAGCCCACCGCGCGTCCGAGCGCAGTCATCACGCCGTCGGCGAACCACGGTCCCGGCGACGGTTCATGAACCTCCGCGAGCATCCCTTCGCGGGCGGTGCGGACCTGCGTCCACATGGCAGCAACGTACGCGTGCCGCCACCCCGATTTCTCGGGATGTCACACACGGGATCGATGCGCCTACCGTCGGTTGCGGGACTCGCGTGCCCGCGACGGACGCGCACGGCGACGCATGCAGATAGTGCCGTTACCGGACTGGGCGGCGTAGGTTCGAGCCATCGTCGCACCGCGAGCCCACGAGAGGCGGCGGCGATGCAGACCACGAGACTTGCGACAACGCTCGCCATCGCGGCCCTCCTCGGCGGCGTCTGCTCGTCGCCGATCGCCATCGCCGACGCGTCCGTAAAGACTTCCAGCGCCACCACACATGCGCGTGCCGCCGGTGACGCGGCCGCCGGGAAACCGCGCGAGGTCATCGCGTGGTCGCAGTTCACCGACCTCAACTTCAGCGCAGCGCGGATTGTCGTGAGCGGCCCGCATGGCCGGCACGTCCGGGTGTTGACCCACTCGGCCGAAGGCATCGTCGACCTGGATCCCCAGATCTCGCCGGACGGACGCTGGATCGCATTCGAGCGCGACTACCCAGACACGTCTCGGGTCGTGCTGGTCGGCATCCACGGCCACCGCCAGCACGCCCTCGACCTCGGCTGCGCCGACCCGTGCCTCGGCGACGCGAGCCCGACCTGGGCGCCCGACGGCCAGCACTTGCTCTTCAGCCGCGCGCTCGGGCCAGTCGGCCCGGACGGCAATGCCGCGTCAGTCGCTCTCTGGCGGACCGACCTCTCCGGTCAGCACCTCAAGCGACTGTCGAGTCCGGGGATCGACGGACGCTTCGAGGACGGCGGAGCTCAGTTCGCCCCGGACGGCTATATGGTCATCCGCCGGTACAGCATTCGCCGAGACCTACCGGCGCTGTTCCGAATGCGTCGCGACGGGACGCACGCCGTCCGCATCACGCCGTGGAGCATCAGCGCCGACATCTTCGACCTCTCCCCTGCATCGAGCGGGCCGACACACAACCTGGCCGTATTCGAGACCTATGGGCATGCGCCGGCTCCAGACGGGATTTCCTCGGCCGTCGCTGCGGTATCGGCAGCGCGCAAGAGCGACCACCGTCTCCGGTACCTCACCTCGCCGACCAGCCTCCCGGTCTCGAATTTCAACCCGACCTGGTCGCCCAACGGCAGGCGCGTTGCGTTCGTCCGTTTCAAGTCGGTGAAGTCCGATCCGGTGATCCACGGGGACATCTGGACGATGCGCTGGAACGGCGCTGATCGCGCGCGGGTCTCGCGCGCGAAGCTCTTCGACTTCCGACCAACCTGGGGACGCATTCCGTCCTGACCCGGTTCGGATCGAAACACAACTCGGGGGCACACGGAAAGGCTGCCGACAGATGAGGATCAACAGGGTCGCCATCGCGCTGGCCGCAGCAGGGCTTACCGCAGGCGTCGGCGTCGCGCCGTCGGCAGACGCCGGACAAACAGCGGGGCACGACAAGGCGCCACCGACCGGCGTCCTCGTGTTCGACCAGTTCGTCGACCAGGACTTCAGCGCATCGCGCATCGCCATCGTCGACGCCAACGGACAGAACGAGCGGCCGCTGAGCCATCCGCCAGCCGGCTACTACGACATCGACGCCGAGGTCTCGCCCGACGGCAGACGTGTCGCGTACGAGCGAGATGCGCCGGACGGCACGGCGGTAATCCGCGTTGTCCGGGTGGACGGCAGCGGAGACCATGTCCTCGACCTCGGCTGTACCGGCCACTGCGATGCTGACCTCGCCCCGGCGTGGACGCCCGACGGGCGCTATCTGGTCTTCAGCAGGGTCTTCAGGCCCTACCCGGACGGGAACTCGGTCTCCGCGGTGCTCTGGATGACCGATCTCAGGGGAGCTCACGTCACCCGGGTCTCGCAGCCGGGGATCGACGGCGTGTTCGAGGACATCTTCGCGAGCTTCGCTCCAGCCGGCTACATGGTGTTCGTGCGGGGCCGGAACTCGGACCACTCGAGCGCGATCTTCCGGATGAACCTCGACGGATCGCACCTGATCCGGCTGACGCCGTGGTCGCTCGACGCGGACGTGGCCGACGTCTCCCTGGCCACGCAGGGCCCGACGAAGAACATGGTCGTCTTCGAGACATACGGACACGGCGCCCCCGACGGTGTGGGAGCCGCTGTCGCCACGGTGTCGGCGACCTGCTGCGCGCACAAGCCCCGGACCATCCACTACCTCACCTCCGACGACGACCTCCCGCGAATGTCGTTCAACCCGTCGTGGTCGCCAGACGGCACACACATCGCCTTCACCCGATTCCGCTTCAACGAGCCGCTCCAGAGGGTCTTCGGCGACATCTGGGTGATGCGCTGGAACGGCGAGCACAAGCATCCGGTCGTCAGGTCCGACCTCTTCGAGTACCGATCCGACTGGGGAGCCGCACCGCAGAATTGACAAGATCCGACATCTGCACGCCATGACGTGCTGGATGTCGGATCTTGGTGCGGGCCGCTGCGAGCATGGTCCGCATGTCGAAGACCGTCTCTGAGCCGAGCCGCGAGGTCGAGGTCGTCCACGAGGCGGAGGTCCTCGTGATCGGGTCGGGACCGGGTGGATTGGCCGCCGCGATCGCCGCGGCCCGCGCGGGCGCGGACGTCGCCCTCGTCGAGCGCTTCGGGTGCTTCGGCGGCAACATCACCGCGGTCGGCGTCGAGGGGTTCGCGTGGTACCGGCACGAGCAGACCGTCGAGGCCGGCGGTATCGGACGCGAGTTCGAGGAGCGTGCCAAGGCGATGGGCGCCGCAGTCCCCGAGAGCCAATCGCTGTCGTACGAGCTCGACTCCGAGGGTTTCAAGGTCGTCGCCGACCGGCTTGTCGAGGAGGCGGGCGTGCGCCCCCTGCTGCATCGGCTGTTCGTCGCGCCGATCATGCGCGACGGCGCGGTCCGCGGCGTCATCACCGAGTCGAAGGCGGGCCGCGAGGCCATCCTCGCCAGGCGGGTCATCGACGCGACCGGCGACGCCGACATCGCGACCAGAGCCGGCGCCGCGGTCCGCAAGACGCCGCGCGAGGACATGCTGGCCGCCTCGGTGATGTTCCATCTCGCCGGCGTCGACCCCGAAGCGTTCATGCGTGGCGTCCGGGCCGACCCTCAGACGTACGCCGACTGGTCGACGGACGCCTGGAAGGTCGAGACCTCGGGCAAGGAAGATGCGATGTTCTCGCCCTACCTGGCCGAGCCCTTTGCCCGCGCGGTCGAGGACGGCGTTCTCGACGCGCGGCTCAGCACGATCGGCGGCACCTGGGGTGCGCTGCACGAGACCGGCGAGCTGACGTACATGAACCTCGTTCACCTGGCGGAGTGCGACGGCACCGACCCCGACAGCCTCGCCGCGTTCGAGATCGAGGGTCGCCGCCAGGCGATGCAGGCGATCGAGGCGATGCGCCGGTATACGCCTGGCTGCGAGCGAGCACGGCTGCGCAACTTCGGCATGACCATCGGCATCCGCGACACCCGCAAGATCGACGCCGTGTACAACCTGACCGAGGCCGACGTGCGCGACCAGGGACGCTTCGACGACAGCGTCGGCATCTATCCGGAGTTCATCGACGGCTACGGCGTGCTGATCTTGCCGACGACCGGCCGCTACCTGCAGATTCCGTACCGATCGATGCTGCCGCGGGGCGTCCGCGGGCTGCTGGTTGCGGGTCGCGCCATCGGCGGTGACCGCATCGCGCACGCGGCCACGCGCAACATGTCGTGTTGCGCCGTCACCGGCCAGGGCGCGGGCGTGGCCGCAGCAGAGTCGGTGCGCGCTGGCGTCGAGCTGGACGAGGTGAGCCTCGGCAATGTGCAGGCGGAGCTAGACCGCCAGGGCGTTCGGCTGGCGTGACCGCCGACATCGTCAGCGAGCGCTGATCAGCAGGTATCGCTCGTCGCTCATCGGCCCGCCCCAGAGAGCGGGGTCGGGGAGAGGCGACACGACCGCCGCGCGGCCACGCTCCGATAGGAACCGGACGGCGTCTCCGGCTGCCAGCCCACCGCCGGTCCACCACCGGCCCTCAACGAGGACGAGCGCACCGCCACGCGCAAGCAAGGCAAGCCAACGGTCGAGCGCCTGGCCGACGTCGGGCATCGCCCACAGCACGTGGCGGCTCAGCACGACGTCAAAGCCGCCAGCGACGAGTGGAGGGTCGGCGGCGTTGCCAACCACGAATGTCGGTCGGACGGCGACGTCAGCAGCGACTGCCTTCGCCCGCGCCAGTTCGACCATGCGCGGCGAGAAGTCGACTCCGTGGACGCGGTGGCCCAGCTCGGCGAGAAGCACGCTGAGCGTGCCGGTGCCGCAGCCAAGATCGGCGATCCGTGAGGCCGGCCGAGCTATGGCCGTCCGGAGCAGAGCCCGCCAGCGATCGCGAGCGACCGGGTCGCGGAGTCCGTGATCGACCGCGTCGTCGAACCTATCCGCCTCGCCATCCCAGAAACGGACACCCGCGTCGTCGCTCATCGCCTTACCCTGCCACTGGCTGTCGCAGTCGCCGCGACGTGTGTCAGCGGCTCAGCCGGCGGCCGAGCGACCAGCGCCACTCCGACCACGAGCCTCCGCAGTTGGCGTCCACGCCTAGCATGGCGCGATGCGACTCCCTCGGCTCGCCGCGTTCCTCGGCGATCTCGACCCTGCCGGCACCTGGTCGGCCTGGGTCGGCCCGGCCACTGGTTCCGCGTGGCTCGCCGCAGACGCGGACGCGCAGCACTACGCCGCGAGCACGATGAAGCTCCCGCTCGTGATGGCGGCCTACCGGCTCGCCGATGCCGGCGTCCTCGATCTTGACGCGACGGTCGAGATCCGCAATGAGTTCGCCTCGGTGCACGACGGCACATCATTCGGCCTGAGTCGCGACGAAGACAGCGACGATGCGACGTGGGCTCGGACGGGACAATCGGTCGCGCTGCGATGGCTGGCGTGCCGGGCGATCGTCCGGTCGGGCAACCTCGCCACCAATCTGTTGCTCGACGCCGTCGGCGTCAGCGCCGTTCAGACGCTGCTCGTCGACCTCGGCTGTCACGTCACCGTGGTGACGCGCGGCATCGAGGATGGCCGCGCCCGCGACGCAGGCCTGCAGAACCTCGTGAGCGCCGCGGACCTGGCCCGGCTGCTGCAGACCCTGTGGGCCGACGCTGCCACGGACGGTCCGGCCCGCGTGCTGGCACCGGCGTCGGCCCAGGAGGTCCTCGACGTCCTCGCCGCCCAGCAGATCGCCGACGCTCTGCCGAGTCGACTGCCACCGGGCACGAGGGTCGCGCACAAGTCCGGCTGGGTCGACGGCATCGACCACGACGCGGGCATCGTGTTCCATCCGGATGCCGGCGCCTATGTCTTCGCGATGTGCACGACGTCCGCCCTCTCGCGAGACGACGCGGCCGATGTGGTCGCAACGGCGGCCCGAGCTGCGTGGGACGACGTCGGCGAGAGCAGCCGGCCGTGACCGCCTCGCTGACCTGCACCGTCGAGGCAGCGACGATGTGGACGTCGCCCGACGCACCACGCGACCTCGACGCGCTCGCGCTGCTCGACGTGCCAGACCTCGCCGCCTGGACCGCGTCGCTCAGTCCGACGCAGCGGCTCGGGCTGCATGGCCGAGTCGACACGCAGCTCGCCGCCGGCGAACCCGCTGTCGTGATCGAGGAGGTCGACGGTTGGGCGTACGTCGCCGCGCCATGGCAGCTGTCGCCGAAGGACGAGCGTGGATATCCCGGCTGGATACGCCGACGGCATCTCGGCCCGGGAGGGGCGCCCGTGACGCCTCCGGCAGAGATCGGTGCCGGAGCCGACGCCCGGCTCGACTTCGCCCGCCGTTTCATCGGACTTCGCTATCTGTGGGGCGGCACGACACCGCGCGGCGTCGACTGCTCCGGCCTCGTCCACCTGACCTTCCGCGCGGCCGGCGTCGTCGTCCCACGCGACGCCGACGCGCAATGGGCTGCGGCTGACCAGGTCGCTCTGGGCGACGAGCAGCCAGGCGACCTCTACTTCTTCGCCCGGCCGGACGGCTTCGTCTACCACGTCGGGTTCGTCATCGCGCCTGGCGTCATGCTCCACGCGCCGGAGGGCACCGAGCTCGTCGAGGAGGCCCCCGTGAGCGCTGAGCGGCGCGGCAACCTAGTCGGAGCGGGCCGGCTCCTCGCGCCATGAGCGCGCCAGGCTGGCGACCGTCGTCACGCCCAGGATCACCACGATTGCGACGAGCGAGGCCCAGGTCGGGATATCCGGAGCCCACTCGATGTGCTCGCCGCCGTTGATGAATGGCAGCTCGTTCTCGTGCATGGCGTGCAAGATGAGCTTGACGCCGATGAACGCGAGCAGCACCGCCAGGCCGTACGACAGGTACACCAGCTGCTTCAGGAGCCCGCCGATCAAGAAGTACAGCTGCCGAAGTCCCATCAACGCGAACAGGTTCGCCGTGAGGACCAGATAGGGCTCGCTGGTCAAACCGTAGATCGCGGGGATCGAGTCCAGCGCGAACAGCAGGTCGGTCGTCCCGAGCGCGATGATCACGATGAACATCGGGGTGAAGAGCCGCCGGCCGTCCTCCTTGACGACCAGCTTTGCTCCGACGTAGTCGTCGGTGGTCGGCAGCCGCTGCGCCCAGCGCACCAGTCGGCTCTCCTTGTACTCGTCGTCATCGGTCTCGCCGCCCTTAGCGAGGTTTGCCGCGGTGTAGACGAGGAACAGGCCGAACAGATAGAAGACCCAGCTGAACTCGTTGATGGCCGCCGCCCCGACGGCGATGAAGATGCCGCGCATGACGAGTGCGAGGACAATCCCGATCAGCAGGGCCGATTGCTGGAGCTGCCGCGGCACGCCGAACTTCGTCAAGATGATGATGAAGACGAACAGGTTGTCGATCGACAGCGAGTACTCGGTGAGCCAGCCGGCGAAGAACTCACCGCCGTACTCGACGCCTGAGAAGTACATGACCCCGAGTCCGAAAGCAATCGCGGCGGCGACGTAGCCGATCAGATCGCGCGACACCTCGCGCATCGACGGCTCGTGGGGACGGCGGCCGATAATGACGACGTCGATGACGAGGAACCCGGTGGTGACTCCGATCGTCACCCACCAGACCCAGGGACTGACGTCCACTGCGAGTACCTCCCGAAGCATCGCGCAGCCCGAACGACAGGTCTTGCCGGCTCGTGCTGCTGGGGCTTCGGAGGTCTCTTCCGCCTCGATTTGCGAGGCCGACGGCGCCGGGACGGCCTTGGGGGCCTAGTCCGTGATGACGACACCGCTGTCGGGGAGTACTCCCCTCCGATTACTCAGGCCATTGTGTCAGACAGCCGCGTTTCCGCCGAAACGCCAGCGTTGGCCTCGATTCGCGAGTCAGGGGCGGCGGGACTTGGGGAGCTTGGCCACGACGATGTCGTAGGACATGTCGACGGCCTCGAGGAGCTCGTCATCGGGGATCGCGCCGCCGAAGCTCAGCGTGTTCCATCCGGATCGGCCGATGTACGGCATCACTGCCGCGTCGTCGGGAAACCGTGCCAGCCACTCGTCGGCCTCGTCGCGGTTCGCACCGCACTTGACGCCGACCGAGCCTGCACCCGACGACCCGAGGAACGCGAAGATCTTTGCGTCGACCTTCGCGACGAGATCGCCCTCCCACGGCTGGTCGGGCCACGCGCCCGGCTTGTCAAGGCAGTAGGCGAGCAGCTCGTCGTGTGTCATGACTGCTAGCTGGCTCCGGCGTTGACCATCTGCCGGAGTTCTTTCTTGAGGTCGGAGATTTCGTCGCGCATCCGGGCGGCGACCTCGAAGTGCAGCTCGGCAGCAGCCGCGTGCATCTGCTCGGTGAGCTGCTGGATCAGGTCGGCGAGATCGCTGGACGGCAGGCCGGCGAGGTTGCGGGCGCGGACGGCTCCACGGCTCGACAGACCTGGGACCGGCGACTTGCCTCGCGACTGCTGGCGTCCGCCGCCGCCGAGGAGTTCCTCGGTGTCGGCGTCTTCGCGCGCCAGCATGTCGGTGATGTCGGCGATCCGCTTGCGAAGCGGCTGCGGGTCGACCCCGGCCGCTTCGTTGTAGGCGACCTGCTTCGCCCTGCGCCGGTTGGTCTCGTCGATCGCCTTCTCCATCGAGTCGGTGATCCGGTCGGCGTACATGATCACTTGTCCGGAGACGTTGCGCGCGGCGCGCCCGATGGTCTGGACCAGCGACGTGCCGGATCTGAGGAAGCCTTCCTTGTCGGCGTCGAGGATCGCCACCAGCGACACCTCCGGAAGGTCGAGACCCTCGCGGAGCAGGTTGATGCCGACGAGCACGTCGTAGGTGCCGAGTCGCAGCTCGCGCAGCAACTCGATCCGGCGCAGCGTGTCGACCTCGCTGTGGAGATAGCGCGTCCTGATGCCGTTCTCGAGCATGTAGTCGGTGAGATCTTCGGCCATCTTCTTCGTCAAGGTGGTGACGAGGACGCGCTCGTTGCGCTCGGCCCGCGCATTGATCTCGGCGATCAGGTCGTCGATCTGGCCCTTCGTCGATTTGACGATGACCTCGGGGTCGACGAGGCCGGTCGGCCGGATCAGCTGCTCGACGGTCTCGGTCACCCGACCCAACTCGTACGGCCCCGGCGTCGCCGACAGATAGACGGTCTGGCCAATTCGCTCGACGAACTCCTCCCACCGCAGCGGGCGGTTATCCATGGCGCTCGGCAACCGGAAGCCGTGCTCGACGAGGGTCCGCTTGCGCGACATGTCGCCCTCGTACATGCCGCCGATCTGCGGCACGGTCACATGCGACTCGTCGAGGACCAGGAGGAAGTCCTCGGCGAAGTAGTCGAGCAGGCAACTCGGTGCGCTGCCCGTCGCGCGTCCGTCGAGGTGGCGCGAGTAGTTCTCGATGCCGGCGCAGGTGCCGATCTGCCGCATCATCTCGATGTCGTAGGTGGTGCGCATGCGCAGCCGCTGCGCCTCAAGCAGCTGGCCGTTGCGCTCGAGCTCCTCGAGGCGCTCGGCGAGCTCCTCCTCGATGCCGAAGATCGCCTTCTCCATGCGCTCGGGCGCCGTGACGTAGTGCGTCGCGGCACCGATGTACAGCGCCTTCTCGTCGCTCAGGACCTCGCCGGTGACGGGGTGCAGCGTCATCAGTCGCTCGATCTCGTCGCCGAAGAACTCGACCCGAATCGCATGCTCTTGGTAGACGGGGAAGACCTCGAGAGTGTCGCCCCGCACCCGGAATGTGCCCCGCTGCCCGGACAAGTCGTTGCGGGCGTACTGCAGCTGGACCAGCTTTCGCAGCAGCCCGTCGCGGTCGGTCTCTTTGCCGACCTCGACGTGCAGCATCCGGTTGAGGTATTCCTCGGCCGATCCGAGACCGTAGATGCACGACACCGTCGACACGACGATGACGTCGCGACGCGTGAGGAGCGACCAGGTGGCCGAGTGGCGAAGTCGCTCGACCTCCTCGTTGATCGAGGAGTCCTTCTCGATGTAGGTGTCGGTCTGCGGGACGTACGCCTCGGGTTGGTAATAGTCGTAGTAGGAGACGAAGTACTCGATCGCGTTGTTGGGGAACAGCTCGCGCAGCTCGTTGGCGAACTGCGCCGCCAGCGTCTTGTTGGGCAGCATCACCAGAGTCGGCCGCTGCAGCCGCTCGACGAGCCAGGCGACCGTGGCCGTCTTGCCGGTGCCGGTGGCGCCGAGCAGCACCATGTCTTTCTCGCCGCCCCTGACCCGCTGCTCGAGGTCGTCGATCGCGGTCGGCTGATCGCCGGACGGCTGATAGTCCGACACAACCGTGAACGGCGCGACGGTGCGGGCGAGATCGTCGACTGGACGCATGTCAACGAGCGTACGGCCCCTCGCCGACAGAGTTCACGGGGTTGGCCGAGCGGGCGGCGCGGGCAGCCCTCAGCGGACGCAGCCGGCCGCCGAGCAGGTCGACAGCTGGTTCAGCAGGGTCGTCATCGCGGTGACCTGTGCCGCGGGCGGATCGTTCGCCGAGCTCGCGTCGCCAAGAAGGTTCGTGTTCTCGGCCGGGTCATTCGCGAGGTTGTACCACTCACGGAACGTCACTGCGCCGTTGGCGTTATAGGTCTGGATGTACTTGACGTTGCCCTTGCGGACCGCGCGCCAGGTCGGAACGAATCCGTTCGCCGAGTCGAGGTCGTACTCGGCGTACACGCTCGTGCGCGCCGACGGCTGGAGCAGCGACTCGCCGTCCAGCCGGGGCGCGCCAGCGGGCAGCGAGACGGAGGTGGCCTCGAGGATCGTCGGCATGATGTCGAGGTAGGTCGTCAGGCGCGTGGTGTTGACGCCCGCGGAGAAGTGTCCGGGCCACCGCAGCCACAGCGGGACTCTCAGCGCCGGCTCGTACGCGACGAACTTCTCGGTACGGCCGTGCTCGCCCCAGTTGTATCCGTTGTCGGAGGACAGGATCACGAGGGTGTTGGCGAGGACGCCCCGATTTGACAGCAGCTGCATCGTCGCGGCGAACTCGTCATCGGCTGTCATGATCGCCCGCATCTGGCTCTCGCACATCTGCTTGCCCTGCGCGGTCGTCACGTTGGTGTTCCGAACAAACGGCGGCTTGTCGCTGCGGTCAGCCTCGGGCACACCCGCGCAGCTTCCGACCGGTGCGCTCGCGTACTTGGTGTCGGGGATAGCGAGACGCGCAGGCTGACCGTTGACCGTCGTCTCGGACCAGTGCGGCGCATGCGGCGTCTCGTAGAGAAAGAAGGGGGCGGTGCCAGACAGCGCGTCACCGATGTACTCGCGGCCGCGCACTCCGAGCACGGTCGTGGAGTATCCCGTGGTCTGCCGGGTCACGCCGTCGACCCTGGATGCAACATTTCGGTAGCCGCCGTAGATGACAGTCGAGTGGTGGAAGCACGGAGGCCGCTTGGTCTTGGGCCACGTCGTCAGGAACTTGCCGTCCTCGTAGGTCGCGTAACCGGCTCCGTCGAGATAGCACGTCAGTGTGTGCGCGGCGTCGAGGTTGCCGCCCTGCGTCTGCAGCCGTACGCCGTTGTTGTGTGCGAAGCGGCCGGTCAGCATGGCAGAGCGCGACGGCGTGCACGCCGGCGTCGGCACGAAGCTGTTCGCGAATCGCGTGCCAGCGGCCATCCACTGACGCGTCTTCGGCATGTACTGCAGTGGGTCGATCGCCCCAGGGAACGCATCGCGCAGGTCGTCGAGGTTGTAGAAGAAGATGTTGGGCTTGGCAGCCTTCGCGGGAGCCGCGGCCTCGACCGCCGGCGAGGCCGTCGCCACGGTCGCCGGCAGGACGAGCGCACAGGCGAGGGGCGCGATCAGCGAGGAACGTCCGAACCTCGATTTCGTCGACCGGCCCGGCTTGCGCGCGAACATGCGGACGGCGTTGTGGAGCGACTCCATAGCGAGCTCCCCTGCTCAACCTCACCGTGACACGCCGCGCGGGAACCGTCCACGAATTGCCGATGAAAACGCGCAGGACATCGACGCCGCGTGTCCGAACGGTGCCTCAGGGCGCCCAGGCGCGGACGGCGCGGGCAGCCCTCAGCGGACGCAGCCGGCCGCCGAGCAGGTCGACAGCTGGTTCAACAGGGTCGTCATCGCGGTGACCTGTGCAGCGGGCGGATCGTTCGCCGAGCTCGCGTCGCCAAGAAGGTTCGTGTTCTCGGCCGGATCATTCGCGAGGTTGTACCACTCACGGAACGTCACTCCGCCGTTGGCGTTATAGGTCTGGATGTACTTGATGCCGCCCTGGCGCACCATCTTCCACGTCTCGATGGCACCGTTGGCCGAGTCCTTGTTGTACTCGGCGTAGACAGCGGTTCTGTTCGACGGCGAGAGCAGCGACTCTCCGTCGAGCCGCGGAGCGTTGACTGGCAGGGTGACGCCCGCCGCCGCGAGCACCGTCGGCAGGATGTCGACGTAGTCGGTCAGCCGCGTGGTGTCCGTGCCCGCGGCGAAGTGCCCAGGCCACCGCAGCCACAGCGGCGTGCGCAGTGAGGGCTCGTACGGCGCGAACTTCTCCGTGCGCCCGTGCTCGCCCCAGTTGTATCCGTTGTCAGACGAGAAGATCACCAACGTGTTGTCGAGGACGCCCTTGTCTTGGAGCAGCTGCATGGTCGCGCCAAACTCGTCGTCGGCGGTCATGATCGCCCGAATCTGGCTCTCGCACATCTGCTGGGCCTGCGCCGTCGTGAAGTTCGTCTTGCTGACCCACGCCGGCTTGTCAGTGCGGTCAGCCTCGGGCACCCCGGCGCAGCTGCCGACGGGCGCGTTCGCGTACTTCGCGTCGGGAACGGCCAGTCGCGCCGCCTGACCGTTGACCGTGGTGTTCGCCCAGTGCGGCGCCTGCGGCGTCTCGTAGAGGAAGAACGGCGCGGTTCCGGCCGTCGCCTGCGTGACGTACTCGCGACCGCGCACGCCGAGGACCGTGGTCGAGTAACCGGTGGTCTTCTTCGACTTGCCGTCGACCTTCGACGCGACGTCGTTGTAACCGCCCCAGATGACGGTCGAGTGGTCGAAACAGGGCGGGAGCTTCGTGCGCGGCCACGTCGTCAGGAACTTGCCGTCCTCATATGTCTGGTAACCCGCGCCATCGAGATAGCACGACATCGAGTGCGCCGTGTCGAGGTTGCCGCCCTGCGACTGCAGCTGCACGCCGTTGTTGTGCGCGTAGCGACCAGTCAGCATCGCGGCTCTGGCCGGCGTGCAGGCAGGAGTAGGCACGAAATGTTGAGTGAACCGCATGCCGCTCGCCATCCACTGCCGCGTCTTCGGCATGAACTGCAACGGGTCGATGCCGCCGGGGAACGCGTCCCGGAGGTCATCGAGGTTGTAGAAGAAGATGTTAGGGGTGGCCGCCTTCGCGGGAGCCGCGGCCTCGATCGCCGGCGAGGCGGTCGCCGCCGTCGCCGTCGCCGGCAGCACCAGCGCACAGGCGAGAGGTGCGATCAGCGAGGCACGTCCGAACCTCGACTTCGCCGACCGGCTCGGCTTGCGCGCGAACGTGCGGACGGCGTTGTGCAGCGAATGCATGGCGGGCTCCCCTCCGTCAGCCTCACCGTGACACGGCGCGAGCAAACGCGTCCACGAATTCCGATCACCTCGCGGTGACATCTACCCCGCGTGGCCGGACGGCTCCTCAGGGTGCCCAGAAGCCGTCAGCGAGGCGGTCTGTTCGAGCGTCACGCGACAGATCCCCATCGCGATAATGAGCACCGCCACACTCAGCGCGATGCCTCCGAGCACGTCTGTCGCAAAGTGGGTGTCGCCGAGTACGGCGCGGAATCCGGCGAGCGCACCGACCGTCGCGCCGACCGCGACGCACGTCTCGATCGCCGCGGTCCGCGGAAGTCGAATGAGGCCGAGTCCGCGCAGAACGAAGAGCGCGATTGCGACGACCGCCGTCGCGGTCGCGGCGTGGCCCGACGGAAAGTAGCCCGGATATCCCTCGCGGTCCGCCCAGATGCCTGGTCCCGGGCGGCCGACCGCTGCCTTGAGGAGATAGACGG
>DATIOH010000002.1:0-3547 GCA_035473375.1 Nocardioidaceae bacterium
GCCTGCGGCGACGCTCCGCGGGTTGTCCTCGGCAGTCCGCTCGCCGGCATCGCAGCCGACGAGCTGATCGACCCGACCCCGGCGATCGCTGAGATTCACCGGCGCTTCATCGGCGACCGATCGTTCTCGAACCTGCCGCGCAAGTTCAAGACCGCGATCACCGGGCACCCGACCCTCGACGTCGCGCCCGAGGTCAACGACGTCGCGTTCGTCGCGACTGTTCACCCCAAGCACGGGGTCGGTTTCGACGTCTGGGTCGGCGGCGGGCTGTCGACCAACCCGATGCTCGCGCAGAGCCTCGGCGTGTCAGTCCCGCTCGACGAGATCCCCGAGGTCTGGACGGCGATCATCTCGCTGTTCCGCGACTACGGCTACCGCCGGCTGCGCTCGCGCGCCCGGCTGAAGTTCCTCGTCGCCGACTGGGGTATCGAGCGGTTCCGAGACGTCCTCGAGCAGGAGTACCTCGACCGCAAGCTGGTCGACGGCGAGGCGCCGGCCAAGCCAGACCGTCCAGGCGACCACGTCGGCGTGCACGACCAGGCCGACGGGCGCAAGTACGTCGGCCTGTCGCCGACCGTCGGTCGGGTGTCGGGCTCGACCCTGACCGCTCTCGCCGAACTCGCCGAGGCACACGGGTCTACCCGCGTCCGCACTACCCCGTTCCAGAAGCTGGTCGTCCTCGACGTCGCGCCCGATCGCGTCGGATCGCTGACGCTCGCCGCCGAGCGGCTCGGCCTGACGGCAGCGCCGAGCCAGTGGCGTCGGTCGACGATGGCCTGCACCGGAATCGAGTTCTGCAAGCTCGCCATCGTCGAGACCAAGGACCGCGCCGCGCAGCTCATCGCCGAGCTCGAGCAGCGCATACCCGAGCTCGACACCCCGATCACAGTGCACGTCAATGGCTGCCCCAACTCGTGCGCGCGGATCCAGGTCGCCGACATCGGCCTCAAGGGTCAGCTCGTGCTCGACGACGACGGCAATCAGGTCGAGGGCTTCCAGGTGCACCTCGGCGGCGGGCTCGGGCTCGACGCCGGCTTCGGGCGCAAGCTGCGGGCCCACAAGGTCACCTCCACCGGCCTCACCGACTACGTCGAGCGAATCGTTCGGTCCTATCTCGACCAGCGGCAGGTCGGCGAGCGGTTCGCCGTGTGGGCGGCCCGGGCAGACGAGGAGGCGCTGCGATGAGCGGCCACTCCGTCCCGCTGCACTGCCCTTACTGCGGCGGCGAGCAGCTGTTCCCGCACGGTGAGACGCATGGCGCATGGGAGTGCCGCGAGTGCCTGCGGGCGTTCTCGGTGAAGTTCGTCGGGCTGCTGCGACCTGCGACAGGCGGTGTGCTGCGATGACTGTCGTGAGCACTGATGAGCTGCGCGAGACCGCCCTCATTGCGGGGCCTGAGCTCGAGCTCGCATCGGCCGAAGAAATCATCGAATGGGCGGTCGACACCTTTGGCGACCGCTTCTGCGTGACCTCGTCGATGGGCGACGCCGTGCTGGCGCACGTCGCATCGCGGGTCTCGCCCGGCATCGACGTCGTCTTCCTCGACACGGGCTACCACTTCGTCGAGACCATCGGCACGCGCGATGCCGTGGCCGCCACGATGCCCGTCAACGTCGTGACGCTGTCGCCGAAGATCTCGGTACGCCAGCAAGACGAGCAGTTCGGGCCCGATCTGTGGCGGCGAGACCCCGATCTCTGCTGCGCCTTGCGTAAGGTCCGTCCCCTCGAAGAGGGCCTCGAGCACTTCGACGCGTGGGCCACCGGCCTGCGCCGCGACGAGACGCACAACCGCGTCAACGCTCCAGTCGTCGGCTGGGACGAGAAGAAGCGGAAGGTCAAGGTCTCGCCGTTGGCGCGGTGGAGCCAAGACGACGTCGACCGATACATCGCCGAGCATGGCGTGTTGGTCAATCCGCTGCAGTACGACGGATATCCGTCGATCGGCTGCTGGCCGTGCACTCGTCGGGTCGCCCCCGGCGACGATGCGCGCAGCGGTCGGTGGGCGGGCACCGGCAAGACAGAATGTGGGATTCACTCATGAGCGCTCCAGCACTGATCGCCCTCGCCCACGGCAGCCGCGACCCGCGGTCTGCCCGAACCGTCCGCGAGGTCGTCGCGGCGACGAAGCAGATGCGGCCCGACCTCCGCATCGAGCCGGCGTTCCTCGACCACGCGAAGCCCGGGCTCGACGCGGTCGTCGACCGACTCGCCGTGAAGGGCGTCCGCGAGGTCGTCGTGGTCCCACTGCTCCTCACGAGCGCTTTCCACGCGCGCATCGACGTTCCTGCAGCGGTGCAGGCGGCCGACGCACGGCACGAAGATGTCGCCGTCCGCGCAGCAGAGGTGCTCGGCACCGACGCGTCGCTGCTCAAGGTGCTCGACGAGCGCCTGCGCCAGTCGCTGCGGTCGGCTCGCGTGCGCGAACTCGATGCGCTCGTGCTCGCGTCGGCCGGATCGTCTGACTCGCGTGCCAACGCGGTCGTCGCTCGGCTCGCCCGCCTTTGGGGCGCCCGGCACCACCTGCCGACGAGCGTCGCGTTCGCGTCCGCGTCTCCCCCGTCAACGGGCGAGGCGATCCGCGAGTGGCGGCGGCAAGGTCGGCGCCACGTCGCCGTCGGATCGCTGTTCATCGCGCCCGGACTACTGCCCGACCGCGCGGCTGAGCTTGCGGTCGAGGCTGGTGCGGTCGCCGTCTCTGCGCCACTCGGAGCCCACGAAGAGGTGTCGCGACTGATCCTCGCGCGCTACTCCGTCGGCGCACTGCGTCTGGTCGATCTACCCGTCTGACGGAGCCAACCGCAGACGCTGGGCGGCGACGTCGTAGGTGGCCGTGGGCCACTGCAGGTCGAGGGCCTGCAGATGCTCGTGCAGCAACATCGTGATCAGCCAGTTCCGGTACCACTTGCGGTCGCTGGGGATCACGTGCCACGGGGCCGAGTCGGTGTT
Source organism: Nocardioidaceae bacterium (assembly GCA_035473375.1). GTDB lineage: Bacteria > Actinomycetota > Actinomycetes > Propionibacteriales > Nocardioidaceae > DATIOH01. Next base: position 2,947 of record DATIOH010000002.1, read on the forward strand.
GCAGCGCTCGAGCGCGATCTCGTAGGCGCGGGTGTAGTCGTCCCAGAAGGCCCGCTCGTCGATGTCGTGCGGATTGAACTTCCAGTGCTTGGCCGGGTCGTCAAGTCGCTCGAGCAGCCGCTCGCGCTGCTTGTCGAGTGAGATGTGGAGGAAGCACTTGATCACTGTCACGCCGTCCGCGCTGAGCCGGCTCTCGAAGTCGTTGATCGCGCCGTAGCGCCGCTCGATCTCGTCAGCGGGCGCGAACTCGTGCACGCGCGCGATGAGCACGTCCTCGTAGTGCGACCGATCGAAGATGCCAACCATGCCGGCATCGGGCACCGCCGTCTCGATCCGCCAGAGGAAGTCGTGAGCGCGCTCCTCATCGGTCGGCGCCTTGAACGACTTGATGTGCACGCCCTGCGGGTCAAGCAGACCGGCGCAGTGCCGGACCACGCCGCCCTTGCCGGACGTGTCCATTCCCTGCAGGACCAACAACACCCGCCGACCGGCGCCCGGCCCGTCGACACGCGACCCGGCGAACAGCCGCTCCTGCAGATCGGACAGCGGGCCGGCCAGGCTGGCGAGCGCCTTCGCAGCCTTGCCCGTCCCGCCGTCGAAG
>DATIOH010000003.1:0-5986 GCA_035473375.1 Nocardioidaceae bacterium
GGTGCCCCGGCTGCGCGAGCTGATCGTCGACGCCTGGCGGATGCGGGCGCCCTCCGAGCTCGTGGACGAGTACGACGCCGACGACAGCCTGGCTGGGTAAGGCGGTCGTCAGCACGCACTCAGAGGGACGTCCGCCGAGGATTGGTGGGCGGCGCATGTCGAATCGGCGTTGTTGACTCCGACGTCTCGGGCACAGGCGGGTGACAGCCCGCCGATCGTCTCCAGAGGAGAAGCCATGAAGTACGTCATCTTGATCTACTCGAACCCCAACCCGTGGGGTCACCCCACTCAGAAACTGACCCCTGAGGGGCGGGCCCTGTCGGCGGAGCAGACCGACGCGATGGACCGAGAGTTCGACTCGCTGATGCGCGAGATCTCCGACTCCGGCGAGTTCGTGACCGCCGAGGCGCTCGGCGATCCGACCACGTCGACTCTGTACACCTGGGGCCCCGACGGCCACGTGGCGACCGACGGGCCGTACGCCGAGACGAAGGAGCAGGTCGCCGGCTTCTTCATCATCGACACCGAGACCCGCGAGCGCGCCGACGAGATCGCGGCCCACTTCGCGCAGCCCGGCGGCACCGTCGAGCTGCGACCCGTCATGTGGCCGGGCGGCGACGACCAGTGACCTCGGCGGCGGGCCTCGAGGACGTGTGGCGCGAGTGCGCGCCCCACGTCCTCGGCGCGCTCGTCCGCCGTTACGGCGACTTCGACCGGGCCGAGGACGCCGTCCAAGACGCGCTCCTCGCCGCAGCCAACCAATGGCCGGTCGACGGCGTCCCCGACAGTCCGCGAGGGTGGCTGATCACCGTGGCGTCGCGGCGGCTGATCGACCAGTGGCGAGCCGACGCGTCGCGCGCGGAGCGCGAGCGGCGGGTGCTGACGGCAGTCCCCGACGACACGTTCGCGACACCCGCGGCCGACGTCGCGTCAGCCTCCGACCGCGACGACTCGCTGGCTCTGCTCGTCTTGTGTTGTCATCCGACGCTGACCCGGCCGTCACAGATCGCGTTGACGTTGCGCGCAGTCGCAGGACTCACCACCGGGCAGATCGCCCGGTCCTTCCTCATTCCGGAGGCGACCATGGCGCAGCGGATCAGCCGGGCGAAGGCGCGTCTGCGCGACGACGGGGCGCGGTTTGCCGTGCCGTCGACCGCCGAGCTGCCCGAACGGGTCGCTGCGGTCTCGCAGGTCCTCTCCCTGATCTTCACCGAGGGACATACGTCGACGGTCGGGGGCGAGCTGATGGAGGTGTCGCTCGCCGACGAGGCGATCCGCCTGACTCGGCAGCTCTACCGCACCCTGCCCAGCAATGACGAGGTCGGCGGACTGCTTGCCCTGATGCTGGTGACACACGCGCGTCGGGCGGCCCGATGCACTGTCGACGGGTCGCTGATCCCGCTCGCAGACCAAGATCGCTCGCTCTGGGACGCCGTGATGATCGCCGAGGGCGTGCGCATCGTCGAGGCCGTGCTCCCGACGGGTCAGGTCGGGTCATTCCAGCTGCAGGCGGCGATCGCGGCCGTCCACGCCGAGGCTCCGACAGCCGAGGCGACCGACTGGGTCCAGATCGAGTCGCTCTACCGGATGCTCGACGGGGTAGCGCCGGGCCCGGTCGTCACGCTCAACCACGCGGTGGCGGCGGCGATGGCTTACGGGCCGGAGTCGGGTCTGGCGATGGTCGAGCCGCTGTTGGACGACCCGCAGCTGAGGCGCCATCACCGGCTCTATGCCGTCCACGCGCATGTGCTCGAGCTGGCTGGACGGTCCGACGAGGCGCGCGACGCGTACACCACGGCGGCTCGCCTCGCGACGAGCATCCCCGAGCAGCGCCACTTGAACGAGTGTGCCGCGAGGCTGAAGCCTCCGCGTCCCGCGTCACATCGCAACGCGGGGCCGGCTGACCCTGACGACGGTCGCGAGGCCGTACCGCCTGACAACGGATTACCTTGCCGATTGCCCGAATGCCTGGCGAAAGAGACAGTCGCCATGATCGAGTGATGCGAGATCAGCGGTTGAAGGGCCTCTCGACCGATTGATAGCGTACGGTCCCCACTGTCTGGTTTGCCACGATACGAGGGCGACGAGAGGATCAGCATGGGAACGCACCTTCGCGCGATGATCGAGGCTCAGCCGGCGGCGCTCCGCACCGTGAGCGACCTCGACGTGTCGGCCGCCGCGCAGACCATCTGGCGGGGCCGTCGGGTGACGCTTGTCGGCACCGGCACCAGCTTCCACGCCGCCGAGCTCGGGGCGTATCTCTTCCGAACGGGCGGCGCGGACCGTCATCCGTCCCGGGCCGGAGATCGCTCCAGCTCTGGAAAGCGCTGACCCAATCGGGCGAGTGCACGGCGCGTCTCGGACTTCACGGTGCTGACCGAGAGTCCCATGGCGGCCGCCGTGCGCTCCTCGGTGAGGTCTTCGAAGAAGCGCAGGACGAGCATCGTGCGCTGACGCGGCGTTAGCGTCTGCAGCGCCCGCTGCAGCTCGAGCCTGGTGTCGACGTCTGCGTCGGCAGCCGGCTGCTCGGGCAGGCGCGAGGTCGCGAACTCTGCGACCCGTCGGCGACGCCATCGCGAGACGTTCTCGTTGTACATGATGCGGCGGACGTACGGCTCAGGTTCGCCTGTGATCCGGTGCCAGGATCGGGCGGCCTTGAAGAGCGTCGTCTGCACGAGGTCTTCGGCGTCATGGTGATTGCCGGTCAAGAGATACGCCGTCCGGCTGAGGGCCGCGATGCGCGCGGCGACGAAGGCCTCGTAGTCAGCCGCGTCTGGCGTCGTCATGTCGGCGTGGTCCCGATCGGGCGAAGCGGGTCCTTGGACCTCCGGCTGCGAAGCACAACGAAGAGGACCGTCGCCGAGAGAAGGACCACCATGGCGATGACCGCCCACACGGTGCGCGGATCGCGATGGGACGTCGGTCCCGGCCGGTTAACAAACGGGTGGTCGCTGACGCTCGTGGCGATGCCGCGAATCCACGCGCTGTCGTTGAGCGACACCGAGGCGAGCCGCTCGTAGTCACCGGTCTCGACGTTGATGCTGTAGATGCCGGGAACCACGTCGGCACGGACGGCTTGCGCTGCTGTCGGCACTCCCAGCACGAGCGCATGGGTGTCGTCGCGCCACCCGAGAAGGTGGTAGACGGCGGCGAATGGCGTCACCCGGCGAATGATCGGCGGACCGAGCGGCCTGTCACGGCCCTGCAGTTGTGCACCGACGCCGCCGGCATGGAACGTGCCGAGCGATGTCTCCTGGAGTAGGGGACCGGACGATTTGGGGTAGAGGGCCGCGAAGGCGAGCGTCGAGAGGTCGGGACTCCACGCGACGCCGCCAGATCTCGGCTGCTTTCCACCGCCAACGGGTGTAGGTGTCAGACCGAGGTCCATCAGCACGCCGCCGGTCTGCGGGTCTATCACTGTCAGCTTCGGCGCGCGCCAGAACGCGATGCCGTTCGCGCTCCACGAGGCGCTCTCGCCGGGCTGCACGTCATGCCGGAGGGCGACCACGGTCGACTGGTCTGTGGCCACATCGAGCACATCGGTCTTGCCGACCTGTGCTTCTCGATCGTCGAGCGGTCCGACGCGGTACGCCGCCATGAGCTCGTTGCTGCCGGGTGCCCACACCAGAAGGCGCGGCACGACGTCGCGGTCCGCGATGGTGTGCGTCGCGGTCTTGCCGCTGGTCGTGTCGTACACGGCGTAGCCGTCGACGGTCGTCTGCTCTGTGGACGTCTTCGACTGCGTCCAGTACGCGACGTGGGTGCCGTCGGGCGACAGGACTGCTGTGCCGTTCAGCGCCAGGTGGGGAAGGTCGAGGTAACGGTATGAGCCGTCGACAGCGGAGATGCCGTAGTACGCGTCGGAGGTGTGGAACCACGATGTGCGGCGGTCGAGCGTCTCTCCGAGGACCGCCAGCGGCCCGGGTGGCCCGGCGTCCGCTGTGCCCGACTCCCAGGGGCTCGGCTGCGACACGTTGGTGGGCAGGGCCAGGTCACCGATGACATAGGCGGGTTGATCCGTGACGCCGGAGTTCTGTCGCATGCTCGGCGCGACGAGCGCGATCGAGCCTGTCACGACGGCCAGCACGGCTGCCGTCGATGCGGCGATTCCGCCCACCAGTCGGCGCCGGTGGCTTCGCCGTGCGTCGGCCCAGGTGTTCGCGCGCGGCGTTGCCACCGTCGCGTCCTCGGCGAGGTCGCTCAGGCTCTGGCGCAGAAGCTCCGTCATCGCATGTCCCGTTCGTTCCTTGGATTGTCCAACGTCGACTACTAGTACGCGTGGAGAACGGGTCTTGGGTGGGTCTGGCGATCAAATCGGCAGGGAACATCGCCGGCTGGCATAGTCGCACCGGAGGGTGATGTGGACCGTTTCGACCGGATCGAGACCGAGCGGCTGGTCATGCGCCGGTGGCGTGACACCGACCGCGACCCGTTCGCTGCCATGAACGCCGACCCCGCGGTCATGCGCTACTTCCCGTCACTGCAGGACCGGTCGACCAGCGACGCGTTCGTCGACCGGATCGAGGCGCACTTCGACGAGCACGGGTTCGGGCTCTGGGCGCTCGAGACGGCAGGCGCGGGCGACTTCATCGGCTTCACCGGACTCAACCCGATGCCGGTCGGCGTCCCGGGGGAGGGCGACTACGAGGTCGGTTGGCGGCTGGCCGAGGGCGCGTGGGGCCACGGCTACGCGACCGAGGCCGCGCTGGCGGCGCTGCAGGTCGGCTTCGACGGTCTCGGTCTCACCGAGATCTGGTCGATCACTGCCGTGCTGAACAAGCCGTCAGAGGCGGTGATGCTTCGACTGGGGATGCGCCGCTTCGAGGAGTTCGAGCACCCGAAGGTCGAGCTGGAGCATCCGATCCGACTGCACGTGGCTTACCGGCTCAGTCGTCAGGCATGGATCGACGGTCGCCGATCGGACGGTCGGTGAGCGGGAAGGCAAGCGCCCCCGCGCGGACCCACCACTCCATCACGTCGTAGGCGAGCCGCCCCGCCGCGACGGACGGGTCGCCGTCCGACAGTCGAGCCGCCTCGGCCAGATCGCACGCAAAGATCGACATCCCGCGATACGAGGTGTCGCCCTGCTCGCCGAACGGCCCGTTGACGACGATCAAGCCGCGCTGCGCAAGCTCGGCGCGGTAGGCGAGATGTTGAGCTTGAAGCGCGTCGAGCTCGTCGTCCGACATCTCTGGTGCGTCTGCCGGCCGGCGCAAGACGACGACCGTGTAGACGTCGAAGGCGTCCGGGATGTTGGGATCGCGCGGCATCGGTCGATGATAGGGCGCGGTGCGAAGGTAACGGGACCGAGCACTCCCAGCTAAGGGTGGTAGGCCGTGAGCGTGCCGTCCTCACTGGCGACGTACAGCATTCCGTGGGCGAAGACCGGCTGGGCGAACGTCTTGCCGGTGGCGGGGACGCTGCCGAGGAATCGTCCGCTGGACTCTCGGTAGAGGCGCACTGTCGGGGAGACACCGGCGGGACAGCTGAACATGGGGACGGCGACCACCCGGCCGTTGATCGTTGGGCTGCCTGTGGGAAGGCAGGGTAGCCGCTTCTCCCAGATGAAGGCTCCAGTCGCCGGGTCCAGGGCGCGCAGGCCGCCAGCGGCGGAAGCCCCGTTGATCGTGGTCGTGTTGCTCGCGACGAAGAGACGTTCGGCATGGACGTCCCACGCGGCCGACGTAATGCATGCGCCGGTTCCGGTGCCCCCGGTCTTGCCGACACGAACCGCCCAGACGGGGCCGGCGGCGAGGTTGCTCCGATGCCAGGCATAAAAGCGGCCATTCTTATTGCAGGCTCCGACTAGGGGCGTGCTGGTGCCGCCGATGGTGGCGCTGAAGAGCGTCGGCGAACTGCCGAAGTCGAGGTCTGAATCCAGCGCGTTCGGGGCTGTCCACTCGCTCTGTTTCGTCAAGGTGGACTCGCTAAGCCGAACGATCGAGTACGCGTCATATATCGACGTTCCCTTGGGATCTGGGCTCCC
>DATIOH010000004.1:0-16053 GCA_035473375.1 Nocardioidaceae bacterium
CCAGGGCGTCGTGCTCGAGGACGTCACCAAGATCTACGGCGAGGACATCAAGGCAGTCGACGACGTCAGCCTCGAGATCGCGGACGGCGAGTTCATGGTGCTCGTCGGGCCGTCGGGCTGCGGCAAGACGACCGCCCTGCGGATGGTTGCGGGACTCGAAGAGATAACGGGCGGGACCGTCCGGATCGGCGATCAGGTCGTCAACGAGGTCTCAGCCCGCGATCGCGACATCGCGATGGTGTTCCAGAACTACGCGCTGTACCCGCACATGTCGGTGTACAAGAACCTCGCCTATCCGCTGCGCCAGCAGCGCGTGCGCCGCGCCGAGATCGACCGCCGGGTCAACGACCAGGCGCCGCGCGACCGCAACCTCTCCATGGTGTTCCAGAACTACGCGCTGTACCCGCACCTGACGGTCTACGAGAACATCGCGTTCCCGCTGCGCCTGTCCAAGGAGTTCAGCGAGAAGGAGATCGACGCGAAGGTGCGCGACGCGTCGGCGACGCTCGAGCTCGATGAGCACCTCGAGCGTAAGCCGGGCAACCTGTCCGGCGGCCAGCGCCAGCGGGTGGCGATGGGTCGCGCGATCGTCCGCGACGCGCAGGCGTTCCTGTTCGACGAGCCGTTGTCGAACCTCGACGCCAAGCTTCGTGGCCAGATGCGGACCGAGATTGCGCGGCTGCAGAAGCGCCTCGGGATCACGACGGTCTACGTGACCCACGACCAGACCGAGGCGATGACGCTCGGCGACCGTGTTGCCGTGCTGAAGCGCGGGCTCTTGCAGCAGCTCGCGACACCGCGCGAGCTCTACGACCAGCCGGTCAATCTGTTCGTCGCGGGGTTCATCGGATCGCCGCCGATGAACTTCCTGCCGGCGACGCTCGAGGGGAACCAGCTCAAGACTCCCTTTGGCACGTTCGCGATCCCCGCCGACAAGGCGGCGAAGGCAGCCGGAACGAAGCTGCTCATCGCCGGCGTCCGCCCTGAGCACTTCGAGGACGCCGCAGTGCTCGAGCCCGACCGCCGGGCAAGGGGATCGGTCTTCATGGCGACCGTCGACGTCACCGAGTGGCTCGGCAACGAGCAGTACGCCTACATCCCGTACGAAGCCGAGCCCGAGGTCCAGACGCAGCTGGCCGAGCTTGAGCGCGAGCTCGACGGCGAGGCGCTCCACACCCAACTGGTGGTCTCGCTCGACACGACGAGCCGCATCGTCGAGGGCGTCGAGTCTGAGCTGTGGGTCGACGGCAGCAAGGTCCACCTGTTCGACCCGGCCACGGGAGACAACCTCACGGTCGGACTCTGACGGACACGCGGGGAGCCTGGATCGCCGTCAGCGCGCGGTGATCCAGGCTGCCGTGTCGGCGGGCAGTTTCCCGGGCTCGGAGCAAGGCCCTGACGCCAGCAGCACTGTGCCGTCGGGCATCGCTGCGTCAGCGGCGCCTGTGTTGATCCAGCACTCGACGCCACATCGCCGGAACGCGAGGACGTCGCGCGGCGTCGCGATCCACTCCAGCGGCTCGAGGCCCGCGAGACCCGCTCGCCGGATGCTCAGGGCCTCGCGATAGAGCGACAGCGACGACGCCGCGTCGTCGGCCTGGGCGGAGGCGGCGAGCGCCGACCAGAGTTGCGGCTGGGGCAGCCACGGTGCGGCGTGCGCATCGTCGGGGCTGAAGCCGTATGACGGTGGCTCCGGCGTCCACGGAAGTGGAACTCGCGAGCCGTCGCGGCCGGGGTCGGCTCCGCCGGTGCCCGCGAACATAGGGTCTTGGCGCAGTCGGGCAGGGATGTCCTCGACCTCAGGCAGTCCGAGCTCGTCTCCCTGGTAGATGTACGCCGACCCGGGCAGAGCGAGGGTGAGCAGCGCGGCCGCCCGCGCCCTGCGCATACCGAGCGCGACATCGGCCGGCTCCGCCCCGAACCGCGCCCGTTCGATCACCATGTCAACCTTGCCGCCCGGCTGCGCACGGGCGTATCGGGTCACGTGCCGGACGACGTCGTGATTGCTCAGCACCCAGGTCGGCGAGGCGGCCACCGAGGCCGCCGCGGCCAGGGCGTCGTCGATGGTGCCCCGCATCGCGGCGGCGCGGAACGGCGCCTGGAGGAGGTCGAACTGAAACGCCGTGTGCAGCTCGTCCGGTCGCAGATAGTGCGACAGCCGCTCGTTGTCGGCGACCCAGGCCTCGGCGACGAAGACTCTGGGCTCGGCATACGAGTCCGCGATCCTGCGCCAGTCGCGATAGATCTCATGGACGGTGTCTTGGTCCCACGCCGGATGCCCGGCGACCGGGGTCGACCCTTGCTCGAGGTCGCCGGCGTCGGGCAGACCAGGGTGCTTGGCGAGACCGTGCGCGACGTCGATGCGGAAGCCGTCGACCCCGCGGTCGAACCAGAAACGAAGGACGTCCTCGAACTCGTCGCGCACCTCGGGGTTGGTCCAGTCGAGATCGGGCTGCCCGGCCGCGAACAGGTGGAGGTACCAGTCGCCTGCGCGGCCGTCGCCATCGACGACGCGGGTCCAGGCCGACCCGCCGAACTGGCTGCGCCAGTCATTAGGCGGCTGATCGCCCCGCGGGCCGCGGCCGGGCCGGAACAGGTAACGGCGGCGAGCCTGCTCGTCTCCGGCGAGGGCGGCCTGAAACCACCGGTGCTCGGACGACGTGTGGTTGGGCACGATGTCGAGGATGACCCGCAGGTCGGCGGCGATCGCCTCGCGGAGCAGCGCCTCGGCGTCGGCCAGGGTGCCGAAGACGGGGTCGATGACGCGATAGTCAGCCACGTCGTAGCCCGCGTCGGCCATCGGCGACGGGTACCACGGGTTGATCCACAGCGCGTCGACGCCGAGGGCCTTGAGGTACGGCACCCGGTCGCGCAGCCCGCGGATGTCGCCCACGCCGTCGCCGTCGCCGTCGGCGAAGCTGCGGATATAGACCTGGTAGACGACGGCGGTGCGCCACCAGGGCTCGCCCGTCTTTGAGGTGACCGTCGAGCTGGCCGTCGCGGGAATCTCGCTGCCCACAGTGACCGACTCCGGCACGGTGCGGCCCCTCCCTCGTCCGTTCGGACGCAAACGGTTGCGCCACAGCGTTTCGGGGGCTGGTTTGAATGTCAACTAGCCGCGCGGCAAGCGTTTGCGCGGTCGGCGTCGGTGGTGCAGATTTGTCTGCAGTGCGCGACCAGACGAACGTCAACATGGCCGACGTCGCCCGCCAGGCGGGCGTCTCGACGGCGACCGTGTCTCGCGCGCTCCGCGACATGCCTGGGGTCTCGATCGCTACCCGCGATCGGATCAAGCGAATCGCCGACGAGCTGTCGTACGTCGTCTCGCCCGAGGCGTCTGGTCTGTCGAGCGGATCGACGGGCCGAGTCGCAGCCGTCGTGCCCAGCATCGATATCTGGTATTTCGCCACCATGCTCGCCGGTATCGATAGCGTGCTGCGTCGTGCCGAACTCGACCTTCTCGTCTACCACGTCGAGAACGCCGCCGAACGCGAGCGGTTCTTCGACCGGCTCCCGGCGCGGCGGAAGGTCGATGCGGTCGTCGTCATCGCGATGCCGCTCCCCGAGCAGGACGCAGAGCGGCTCGACCTGATGGGCGTGCAGGTCGTCGTGGCCGGCGGACAGCTTCGCGACTACCCGCACGTGCGGATCGACGACATCGAGGTCGCGCACCAAGTGGTCGAGCACTTCACGGACCTCGGCCACACCAGGATCGGGATGATCCGCACGTCCGACCCGGCTGGCGCGACCTGGGCCGGCGATCTCGCGCGCACCCACGGCTTCCGAATCGCGATGGACGAGGCGGGCCTCAAGCTCGACGACGAACTGATTGTCACGGTGCCCTACGCCGTCGACGGTGGCGCGGACGCAATGGACCGGCTGCTGAGCATGCGCAAGCCCCCGACCGCTGTGTTCGCCTACTCAGACGAGGTCGCCGCGGGCGCGCTGCGAAGCCTTCGTCGAGCGGACATCGCCGTGCCCGAGCAGATGTCGATCTGTGGTGTCGACAACCACCCCATCGCCGATCTCCTGGACCTCACGACGGTGCATCAGCCAGTCGAGGCCCAAGGCGCCGCTGCTGGACAGATGCTGGTCGACATCATCGAAGGCCGCACACCGAAACAGCAGCAACTGGTGCTCCCGACGCACCTTGTCGTCCGAGCGACGACGGGACCACCTCCCCCAGACGCGGACCGGTGAGTCGTCGCTCAGCCGGCGTGCTCGTCGGCCGGTGAGTCGGTGGGCTGCACGCTCCAGAATGGCGGCTCGTCTGCCCCGCTCTCCTCGTCGCGCTCGGCATCCATCGCGGTCGACTGCACCTTGCCCGCAGCGTGGTGGACCGGCGCGTAGATCGCGTAGAGGCGCATCGGCTCCGAACCGGTGTTGGTGACGTTGTGCCAAGTGCCCGCCGGAACGAGGACGCACCAACCATCGGAGACGTCCTGCTCGAAGGTGAGCTCGTCTTCGGCGGGACCCATCTGCACGCGACCCTGCCCGGCGTCGAGGCGGAGGAACTGGTCCGTCCCGGGGTGCGCCTCCAGCCCGATCGACTCCCCCGCCGGGATCGACATCAGTGTCAGCTGCAAGTACCCGCCAGTCCAGGCGACCGTCCGATACACCGCGTTCTCGATGGTCGCGGTCTCGAGGTCGAAGCTCGTCGGCTGCGGACCGATGTCGCGGATGTTCATGCCGTGGTCCTCTCATGGGCTCGGTCAGGCGGGACGGGCCATGACTCCAGCCTGTCATCGTCGGCCGGGACGCGCAGCCGCAGTGCCAAGCCGGTGGGTTCATCCGCTATCTGCCGATCGCCTGGGCTCGTCGCTTCCCCCGACGGTCAGGTAAATCGGGTCGTGGCCAACTCGGGCGGCATCGACCACGGCAGCCAAGCGGGCTCGCGCCGCGCTCACGTGATGTCAGTCATTTCAGCGCAAGAAACTACCCCGTCCCACGGGCAGGAGGATTGCGGACTCAGACCCGAGCGAGAACGTCCGCCAACGGCACGGGCACTCGCTCGGGGCTCCAACGCCTGTACCAAGAGCGCTGCATACCGCGCCTTGCGTCCCGACCGGACTCCGAGGAATCGCCGGAGCACTGCCTCTCGAGTCCAGCCGCGCTGAGCCGGCATGCCCGCGAGTAGCCGCGCTCGGCCAAACTCGGCTCCTCGCAGTTGAATGCAACCGCGAACAGAGGTCGCACGTGTAAGGCTTTGACAGGTCCCTCTTTTCACCCGATGGGGAATCGCATGGATCCCAGCAGCGAAGGCGACTTCACCGAGTTCTACGACGCGACCTGGCCACGCACGGTCGCCTGCGCCTACGCCATGACCGGGATCCTCAGCGACGCTGAGGACCTTGCCCAGGAGGCCTACAGCAGGGCCTGGCCGCGGTGGTCGTCGCTGCGCGAGTACGACGACCCGGGGGCGTGGGTTCGCCAGGTGGCAACCCGGCTGGCGGTCTCGCGCTGGCGGCGGGCCCGGACCTCGCTCGGGTTCCTCGCCAGGTCTAGGGAGCCGGAGCCGGCGGCGCCTCCGTCGGAGACGACCGCGGCCCTTGTCGCGGCGCTCAAGCAGTTGCCGGAGCCACAGAGGCGGGCGATCGTGCTTCACCATCTCGGCGACCTCCCTCTGCGCGAGATCGCACGGATCGAGCAGTGTCCAGAGGGGACGGTCAAGGCCCGACTCTCTCGAGGCCGCGCCGTCCTCGCGACCCTCCTCGCCCCCCAGGACGGAGAACCATCCCATGCCTGACCTGGACCGACTGCTCGACACCCTTGTCGCCGACGTCACTGCGGGCACTCGAGCCCCCGGGGCGTCGACGGCCATCAAGCAGGCCCGTCGGCGGCGTGCGCAGGTCGCGGTTGCGGCCGTGGGCGCCGTGGCGTTCATCGTCGCGGGCGGCGCCCTGGCCGTCGGGACCCACCGCGACAGTGACCAGCCTTCGCCGACCACGGACCCCACGACGGCCTCACCCACCACGCCGCGAGACAGTGCCGAACCGACTCCGATTTCCCTCCCGGACCTCACGGCAAGCTTGCACGCCATACTTGCGCAGGTGCCCGCCTGGGCAATCACCAACATCCCCCCGTTCCCCGACGACTATGACTACGCGTTCAACGGACCGTGTTCAGGGAACTGGGGAAAGGGCGCCACGTCGGGAAGTGACGGAGGTGTCGCTGAGGCAGGCATCGGCCACGCTGGCTTCTCGTCGGAAGCCCAAGCGTCGGATGCGGCAGCCAGGTTCGTCGAGAACCTCAAGTCCTGCACAGCCACTGCATGGCGGACTCGGCCGATCGCGCAGACAGGTTCGGTGCTGGCCCTCTCGTCCACCGGAGTGGCCTGGATCCAGCAGAACGGCACTGATGTCCAAGTCCTCCAGGTACCCACGACCGACGGGCCTCCGCCCGTGGGCGTCCAGGTCGAGGTCACCGAATGGATGGTCGCCTACAGCACCTGGCAAGAGCAGAACTGATCGACGGATCGGTCAAGGCCCGTACCCCATCACGAATTCCGGGCCTTACAGCAGCAGATCGAGATGACCATACGAGCAGCATCGAACAGCGGCTCACGTGGAGACATCGCGACAGTCACCGGAGGCGGACCGCTTCGAGCGCAGCCTTGACGGCTAGCAAACGCTGTTGGCGCCGATCGGAGTGACATCACCAGACGCCGACCGCTTCTGGCACGTATCTGGCACGCCGCCAGGACGACCTCGATCGAAACCCCTCTGACCTGGTATTTATCTGGCTCCCGCGATAGGACTCGAACCTATAACCTGCCGGTTAACAGCCGGACGCTCTGCCGATTGAGCTACGCGGGACCGATGCCCGCCGGAGGCTGGGCAACCCGGATAGGTTAGCAACCCCGCGGGTGCGAACCTAACCAGTTCGCCGGACAACGCAACGCCCTTCTCAGCGGTGATACGACCGTGATGCGGCGGTCGACTGGCAGCGCTGGACCAGTGATGTGGCAGGGTGCCTCGGTGGCGCTCGTGCGAAGAATCATCCGGTTGGGGATCGGGCTCACACTGGGCGCTGTGCTCTGCGCGCTCCTGCAGCCCGCCGACGCCATCCGTCGTCCACCGGACGCGGCGGACGTCTCGATCGCCGTTCGGACAAGCGCCCCTCCCCCGCCGGCATCCCCCCGGGAGGTCGCGAAAGCGGCGTACAAGCACCTGACGCCGCGTCAGCGGGTCGGCCAGCTCTTCATGATGGGCGTGCTGTCGACCAAGCCGTCGCGTTCGGACGTGGAGGGGCTTCGCAACGGACGCGGCGGCAACGTCTTCATCTTCGGCAACAACTCCGACGGACGCGCCGACGTTCGACGGGTCGTCACACGGCTACGGCACGCGACAAGCCATCGCGGTGTGCGGCCGTTCGTCGGCGTCGATCAGGAAGGCGGCCTCGTCCAGCACCTCAAAGGGCCGGGTTTCAGCCGGATGCCGTCGGCGGTCGACCAAGGCCGACTCTCTCCGAGAACGCTCCGCAACGACGCACGTCGGTGGGGGCGTCAGCTGCGCGCGACCGGCCTCAACCTCGATCTCGCGCCCGTCGCCGACACCGTGCCGGCGTCAACTGGCCGACGCAACAAGCCGATCGGGCGCCTTCATCGCGAGTACGGCCACACGCCGCGCCGGGTCCGCGTCCATGTCGCCGCGTTCGTGCGGGGCATGGGCAGCGCCGGCGTCGAGACCGCCGTCAAGCACTTCCCGGGACTCGGCCGAGCGACTGGCAACACCGACGACCGGCGGCGGGTGACCGACCCGACGCGTCCGGGCGGGCACTACCTCACGCCGTACCAGGCCGGCGCCGATGCGGGCGCGCAATTTGTCATGGTCTCATCGGCGATCTACCCGCACATCGACCCGGGCGTCCGAGCCTGCTTCTCGTCGCTGATCATGCGCGGCTTGCTGCGCAAGAAGCAGGGATTCAGCGGGATCGTGGTCTCCGACAGCCTTAGCGCGAAGTCTGTGAACTGGCTGCCGCCACGCACCCGCGCGATTCGGTTCCTCGAAGCCGGCGGCACGATGGTCCTCGACACCGACGCCGACCGACTCCCCGCGATGACGCACGCCGTCCGAGCGAAGATGCGTCACGATCACGCATTCGCCGCCCTGATCCGTCACAACGTGATGCGGGTGCTTCTCGCCAAGGCACGCAACGGGCTGATCGGCTGACGACTCCGGGCCGCGCGAGCAAGCGATTTGGCCGCAAGGGCGACTACCCGCCCGGGCTCATGTCGCTGCTGCGCTGCTCCGCCACGACCGGGGACTGCGAGCGGGTTGCCGACAGCCCGACCGGTAACGCCGTCCTTCCCGACGCTTGGTAGCGATCAGCAGGGCCAGCACATTCAGTCGAGGTAGTCGCGCAAGCTCTGCATGGCCTTCATCTGCCGGATCCGGGCCAGGGCCTTCGACTCGATCTGGCGGGCCCGCTCTCGGGTGACGCCGAGGGCATTCCCGATCTCCTCAAGCGTGTGCGCGCGACCTCCCCCGAGCCCGAAGCGCATCCGCAGGACGAGCTGCTCGCGGGCACAGAGGCCGTCGAGCAACATCTCAACGTCGGCGTGCAGCATCAACAGGCCGACCTGCTCGAGGGGCGGAGAGTTGCTGTCGTCGACGATCAGGTCGGCCAGCTGGCCCCGGTCGCCGTCGCCGATCGGCAGGTCGAGCGAGACGGGCTCGATGGCCAGCATCAGCAGCTCCCGGGTGCGCTCATTCGTCAGCTGCAGTCGATGGGCGAGCTCGTCGAGCGTCGGGTTGCGGCCGAGCGACTGGAACAGGGCGCGCTGCGTTCGGAGCGCCCGGTTCATCGCCTCGACGACGTGCACCGGGACGCGGATGGAGCGCGACTGGTCTGCGAAGGCGCGCGAGATGGACTGCCGGATCCACCACGTCGCATAGGTCGAGAACTTGAACCCCCGCCTGTAGTCGAACTTCTCGACCGCGCGGATGAGCCCGATGTTGCCCTCCTGGACGAGGTCGAGCAGCGAGGTGCCCGAACCGCTGTAGCGACGTGCCACGGCGACAACCAACCGCAGGTTGGACTGCACCAGAAGCGCCTTGGCATGCGCACCGACCGCTGCGAGGTAGACAAGCTCGGCGTGCAGCTCCGGCTCGTCAGTAGGCGCGGTCGTCAGCCGCTCCTCGGCGAGCACCCCCGCCTCGATGTCCTGCGCCAGTCGCACTTCGTCGACAGCAGACAGCAGTGGAATCTTCCCGATCTCGCGGAGATAAAGCCGTACCGAGTCCGAGATCTCCGGTTGACGCTGGGAAGGGACCGTCGGGCTGACCACCCCCACGTCGCGCGCCGGCAGGGTCTGTTGCCTGCGCACACTCCGTAGTGTTCTCCACGGGTCGAGGCGGTTTCATCAGGTTTTCGGTATGTCCACCAACGTCCGTCTTTTTCTTGCGGCTCGACGATTCTGATGAGAAAGCGTCTCTGAGTGTGAGATGACGAGTTCCTTCAGTGACCGGTGGTCAGCTGCGGACAGTTACGAGACACTGCTCCCGATCGCCTGCTCGCGCAACGCGCGACGGTGGCTCTCAAGCGCGACCAACTCACCGAACATCCGGTTGTACGACGTCGCCTCGGTCACCGGATTGGTCCGCTGCAGACGCGACTTCACCTGCTCGATGCGACGCAGTGCGGTGAGCTCGCGCAGCCGCACGACATAGGCTCCCGCGAACCGCTCGTCGGGCACACCAGTCACGGCCAGGCCTTCGACGGACAGACTCGACACCAGGGCCGCGGCCCCGTCGGGCATCGACCGCAGCACTGCCTCTGCAGAGGTGTCGGACGGAGTGCCCTGCGCGGCGATCGCCTCATAGAGCGCCCGGTAGTACGGATGCACGAAATCGTCCGGCTCGAGATCGGCCCACCCGGCCTTCAGCGAGTCCGGGTACTGCAACGCGAGCTTCAGGAGATCGCGCTCGATCGAGAACCGCCTCTCGCGGGGGTCGGGGACTGACGGCGCGGGCGCTGGCTCGGCTGACTCGTCGACGGGCGGACGAGCCGTCGGTCGGCTGCTCCGCGTCGAGCGACCAACAGCGGTCCGCACCTCTGCACGCACCTCGTCGGGATCGGTGCCCACCATGCCGGCGAGCTCGCGCACGAACGCCTCGACCTTCGACTTGTCGCGCACGCTCGCGACCAACCGTGCTGCGTCGCGGACCGCGTCGATGCGCGCGTCGGCGCGGTCGAGGTCGTAGCGCGAGACGACGTTGCCGAGGACGAACCGATACAGCGGCACCCGGCGCGCAACCAGCTCGCGTACTGCCGCATCACCCTCGGCGATCCGCAGGTCGCACGGGTCACGGCCCTCGGGCTCGACCGCCACGTAGGTCTGGCCGACGAACTGCTGGTCGCCCTCGAACGCCCGTAGCGCGGCCTTCTGTCCCGCCTCGTCGCCGTCAAAGGTGAAGATCACCTCGCCCCGGAACTCGTCGTGGTCGAGCAGGAGCCTCCGTAGGACTCGTGTGTGGTCCTCTCCGAAGGCGGTGCCGCACGTCGCGACGGCCGTGGTGACGCCTGACAGGTGGCAGGCCATCACGTCGGTGTAGCCCTCGACCACGACTGCCTGCGAGCTGCGGGCGATCTCGCGTCGCGCCAGGTCGACGCCGTAGAGAAGCTGGCTCTTCTTGTAGATCGGCGTCTCGGGAGTGTTGAGGTATTTCGCATCGATGCGGTCGTCGTCGAAGATGCGCCGGGCACCGAAGCCGACGACATCGCCGGACAGCTCGCGGATGGGCCACAGAAGCCGGCCGCGAAATCGGTCGTACGGTCCGCGCCCGCTCGAACCCACGAGGCCCGAGGTCACCAGTTCCTGGTCGGCGAAGCCTTTCTGCCGCAGATGCTTGTAGAGCGCGTCGCCGGATCGCGGCGCGAAGCCGATGTTGAAGTGCTCGGCGTTGCCGCGGTCGAACCCGCGCTCGCTGAGGAAGTCGCGTCCGGGGCCCGCCTCGTCGGACAGCAGCCGGTCGGCGTAGTACTCGGCCGCCAGCCGGTTGGCCTCGACCAACCGCGCCCGCTCGCCTGGCTGCCGGCGCGGCCGATTCGCGCCGTCGTCGTCGTAGCGAAGGTCGACTCCGAATCGGCCGGCCAGCCGCTCGACCGCCTCCGTGAAGCCGACGCCCTCGATCTTCTGGACGAACGTGAAGACGTCGCCGCCCTCCTGGCAGGAGAAGCAGTGGTAGAACCCCCGCGAAGGGGTGACGTGGAACGACGGGGTCTTCTCATCGTGGAACGGGCACAGGCCCTTGAGCGACCCGCTGCCGGCCGAGCGGAGCGTGACATGGTCGCGGATGACTTCGTCGATGGCCGCCCGCTCGCGAACGAGCGTGATGTCCTCGTCGCGAATCCGGCCTGCCACGCGCCGAGTCTACGCAGGGCCCACAAGGCGACGATGAGTCTCCACAGCCGAGACATCGGTCAGCGAGGCGACCTGGTCGATCACCACCCGGAGTCGCCCTGCATCGTCTGCGGCGACCGCGAGATCGGCGGCGAAGGCGGGCTCCATCGCCCAGCCGTTGCTTTTCGCGAGCGCGCCGACCAGATCGTGCAGGATCTCCCGCTGGGTGGTGTTGGCGACCACCCGATCGTCGGCCTTCATCACGAAGTGGGCGGCGATGCCCTTGAGCACGGCGATCTCGGCACGGACATCATCGGGAATCGGCACATCGGCCGCATAACGCGTCAGCGGTGTCGGCAAAGCGGCCTTGTCGACAGCCTCGCGGACGCCAGTGCAGAAGCGGCCGATCAAGCGGCTGGTCAGGTTCTTCAAGCGGGCCAGCTCGAGGCGGCTGCCGTCGTACGGCGTCGTCGGCCAGCTGTCGATCAGCCGCAGCCGCTCATACGCCCCGTCGAGCAGGTCGTCGTCGTACGCCGGCTGGTACCAGTCGCGGACGGTCGTCCAGACCCCGGCCCGCAGCCCGCGGTCGAGAGCCAGCCGCGACAGGTCGACGCGCCCCGCGACGATGCCGTCTTCGACGTCGTGGACGCTGTACGCGACGTCGTCGGCGAAGTCCATCACCTGCGCCTCGACGCAGACCGCTCCTCGCCGCACTCCGCGACGCATCCAGTCGAAGATCTCGCGGTCGTCGGCATAGACGCCGAACTTGCGGATATCGCGCGGCAGGCCGTCGCCATGGCGGCCCTCGGCCTGCGGGGAGTCGTCGAGCGGCCAGGGGTACTTCGTCGATGCGTCGAGCACCGCCCTCGTCAGATTGAGACCGAGGCTCCGGCCGTCCGGGGCGATCGCCTTCGCCTCGAGCCGAGTCAGCAGCCGGAACGTCTGCGCGTTGCCCTCGAAGCCTCCGATGCCGGTTGCGGCCTCCGCGAGCGCGGACTCGCCGTTGTGGCCGAACGGCGGGTGCCCGAGGTCGTGCGCGAGGCAGGCGGCCTCGACCACGTCGGGATCGCAGCCGATCGAGGCCGCGAGGTCGCGGCCGACTTGCGCCACCTCGAGCGTGTGCGTCAGCCGATTGCGGATGAAGTCGTGGCTCGACGGGCCGACGACCTGCGTCTTCGCCGCCAGTCGCCGCAATGCCGCAGAGTGCACGATGCGGGCGCGGTCGCGCTCGAAAGTAGGCCGCTCGGAGCGGCTGTCCTCGTCGAGGAACCGCTCGGCGTCTGACTCGCCGTATGCTCCCGCCGCTGCTGTCATCGCTGCCGACCCTACTGCCGCCGCGTGCACGCGATCAGCCGCCGGAGACGCCGATCTCAGCCGCCGGGTCGACGACCAGGTCGTCGCGCCCCAGCAGCCAGCCGTCGGGCAGGGCCACCCGTCGCGGACTGCCCTGGCGGCCGCGCGGGCTGCCGAGCTCGGTCGTCGGGAAGGCCTCGGACGGATCGAGCCTCGCCAGGAGGTCGTCGAGCGTGGCCAGCGAGTCGACCAGCCCGAGCGACTGCCGCAGCTCGCCGCCGGCGCGGAAGCCCTTGAGGTACCACGCGATGTGCTTGCGGAACTCCTTGCAGCCTCGGTCCTCCCCCATGCTCTCGACGAGGAGCTCGGCATGGCGCCGCATCATCGTGCCGACGTCGCCGAGCGACGGCAGCGGCGGGGCTGGCTCGCCGCGGAACGCGGCCGCGAGGTCACGGAACAGCCACGGCCGCCCGAGGCAGCCGCGTCCGACGACGACGCCCGCGCAACCCGTCCGCGCCATCATCAGCAGCGCGTCGGACGCCTCCCAGATGTCGCCGTTGCCGAGCACGGGGATGTCGACGTGGTCGACGAGGGCCGCGATGGCACTCCAGTCGGCCTCGCCGGAGTAGTACTGAGCCGCTGTCCGCGCGTGCAGCGAGATCGCCGCGCAGCCGGCCTCCTGAGCGATCCGCCCGGCCTCGAGGTAGGTCACGTGGTCGCCGTCGATGCCCATGCGCGTCTTCATCGTGACCGGCACTCCGTGCCGGCCCGCCGCTGCGACGGTGGCCTCGAGAATCACGCCGAGCAGCCGGCGCTTCCACGGCAGGGCGGCACCCCCGCCCTTGCGCGTGACCTTCGGCACCGGGCAGCCGAAGTTGAGGTCGATGTGGCCGACGCCATAGTCGACGCAGAGGATCTCCGCGGCCTGCGCCATCACCCGCGGGTCGACTCCGTAGAGCTGGGCCGAACGCACCGACTCTCCCGGGTCGAACGCGAGCATGGCCTTCGTGGTCTCGTCGCCCTCGACCAGCCCGCGGCTGGTGATCATCTCGCAGACATAGAGGCCCGCTCCCTGCTCGCGGCACAGCGTTCGGTACGCGACGTTCGTGACACCCGCCATCGGCGCGAGCACGACCGGCGGGTCAACGACGAGGTCGCCGATTCTCAGGGTTTCTCCCAGGTGATCGGCGCCTTGTCGGACGCGGAACCCGTGAACCGCCACTCGGCGGCCGAGACCGTACCGTGGTCGGGCGCCAGCATCACCATGCAGAGGTCGGCGCGCTTGCCGGCGCCAAATGGCTTGGGCAGCGGCTGGTAGTTGCACTTGCCGAAGGTCGAGCCGAAGATGACCGGCTGCACGACGAGGGTGTCGGACACCTTGGCGTAGAGCTTGACGAAGGCGCCGCCGAGATCGCCGTGGCCGACATTGCGGACGGTGGCGCGGACGTAGTAGACGCCGGAGTCGCGGGCGGCCTTGTTGAGGTCGAACTCCGCGAGATCCTTCGCGCTGCCCTTCTGCACACCCGTGACCTTCAGGTCTATCGTCGATTGACGCTTCGGACCTGCGGAGAACTTGATCACGGCGGACTCGTCGAAGCTGAGGTTCGTGCCGGGTGGCGTGAACAGGCTCTCCTTGCCCCCGAGCGTCGGCGACGGCTCGCCAGACGAGTCGTCGCTGCTGCAGGCTGCGAGGAGCGTCGCGCACATCGCCGCCGCCACGCCGCCTGCGAGAACGCGGCGATTCAGCATCCGAGCAGCCGCTCCGCGAAGTATCCGGGGAGCTTGTCGAGGCTGACCCGCTCCTGCGTCATCGAGTCGCGCTCGCGAACGGTCGCCGCCTGGTCGTCGAGCGACTCGAAATCGACCGTGACGCAGAACGGCGTGCCGATCTCGTCCTGCCGGCGATACCGGCGGCCGATCGCCCCGGCGTCGTCGAAATCGATGTTCCAGCTCTTGCGAAGCTCGTCGGCCAGACCCCGCGCCGTCGGCGAGAGATCGGCGTTGCGCGACAGGGGAAGCACGGCCGCCTTCACCGGCGCGATCCTCGGGTCGAGCCGCAGAACGGTCCGCTTGTCGACGCCGCCCTTGGTGTTCGGTGCCTCGTCCTCGGCGTAGGCGTCGATCAGAAGAGCCATCATCGTGCGGTTGGGGCCGGCCGCGGGCTCGATGACGTACGGCACCCAGCGCTCGCCGGTCGTCTGGTCGAAGTACGAGAGGTCCTGGCCGCTGAACTTGCCGTGCTGTGTGAGGTCGAAGTCGGTGCGGTTGGCGATGCCTTCGAGCTCGCCCCACTGCGAGCCGGCGAAGCCGAAGCGATACTCGATGTCGACAGTGCGTTTCGAGTAGTGCGACCGCTTGTCGGCAGGATGCTCGAAATGCCGCAGGTTGTCTCGATTGATGCCGAGGTCGACGTACCAGTCGGTGCGGAGGTCGATCCAGCGCTGGTGCCACTCCTCGTCTTCGCCCGGCTTGACGAAGAACTCCATCTCCATCTGCTCGAACTCGCGGGTGCGGAAGATGAAGTTGCCGGGCGTGATCTCGTTGCGGAAGCTCTTGCCCATCTGCGCGATGCCGAACGGCGGCTTCTTGCGCGACGAGTTCATGACGTTGAGGAAGTTCAAGAAGATGCCCTGCGCCGTCTCCGGACGCAGGTAGTGCAGGCCGGACTCGTCTTCGACGACGCCGAGATAGGTCTTCAGCATGCCGTTGAACGGCCGCGGCTCGGTCCACGCGCCACGGGTGCCGCAGTTGGGGCAGGCGATCTGCGCGAGCGGGACGTCGTCGGGGTTGTCGATGCCCTTCTTCTCGGCGACCGCCTCCTGCAGATGGTCGGCCCGGAACCGCTTGTGGCAGCTCATGCACTCGGTCAGCGGGTCGGTGAACACGTCGAGATGGCCCGACGCCTCCCACGTCTTGGTCGGGAGGATGACCGACGAGTCGAGCCCGACGACGTCGTCGCGAGACGTGACCGTCGAGCGCCACCACTGACGCTTGATGTTTTCCTTCATCTCGACGCCGAGCGGACCGTAGTCCCAGGCGGAGCGGGTGCCTCCGTAGATCTCGCCCGAGGGAAACACGAATCCCCGGCGCTTGCAGAGGCTGACGACTTGATCGATGGCAGACGTGGCCACAGTGCTCTCTCCATCCGGCTGGCGGTCGGTGGTAGCTGCCCGAGCGAGGCAACGCCTACCAGGCTACCTGCCGGAGGTCAGCCGCTTCCCCTGGGTTTCGCCTCGTTGGCCTCGTCCCCAGGGGTCGCGCCGTCGCCCGCGAGCAC
This sequence comes from Nocardioidaceae bacterium, assembly GCA_035473375.1. Taxonomy (GTDB): domain Bacteria; phylum Actinomycetota; class Actinomycetes; order Propionibacteriales; family Nocardioidaceae; genus DATIOH01. The sequence goes on from DATIOH010000004.1 coordinate 15,915, forward strand.
CTCGAAGGCCGACGGCTCGTCGATCGCCCGCGAGAGCAGGGGCACGACCTGGGCCTTTACCTCGTACGACGACAGAGCGCGGCGATACGAGCCGACGTCGCGCCACTCGGTCGTCAACAGCCAGAGCGACGGTTCGTCG
>DATIOH010000005.1:0-1994 GCA_035473375.1 Nocardioidaceae bacterium
CGAGTACCTGACACGGCTCGGGAGGAAACGGAGAAGGCATCATGCCCACCCCCAAGAAGGGCCCGCGTCTTGGCGGCAGCCCGGCCCACCAGCGCGCCATTCTGGCCAACCTGGCGACCAGCCTATTCGAGCACGGCTCGATCACCACGACCGAGGCGAAGGCGCGGATGCTGCGTCCGTTCGCCGAGCGGCTGATCACCAAGGCCCGACGCGGCGATCTGCACAACCGACGCCAGGTGTTGGCCGTCATCCACGACAAGTCCATCGTGCACGTACTGTTCACCGAGATCGGCCCGCGGTTCGCCGAACGTCCCGGCGGCTACACCCGGATCACGAAGATCGGTCCGCGCAAGGGCGACAACGCCCCGATGGCGGTCATCGAGTTGGTCGAGGCCGAGTTCACCAGTCGTGCTCGCACGACGTCCACCGACGGCGCCGCGAAGAAGGCGGCTGCTCCGGCCCCTGCCGACGAGGCGACGGAGGCGGCCGACGTGACCGCGGACGAGGCAGCCGACGAGGCAGCCGACGAGGCCGCGATCTCCGAGGTCGAGTCGATCGACGCTGACGCTGACGCGTCGGCCGATGAGGGTGTCGCCGACGACAATGACACTGAGAACAGTGACACTGCCGACGAGGACACTGCCGACGAGCCCGCCGATGAGCCGGCCGCGGAGCCCGAGGCTGTAGCCGACGACGCGGCCCCCGACGACGGTGGGTCAGGCGCCGACGATGACGCCGACGAGGACGAGTCGAAGTAACAACAGCTGATCGCAAACTGGAACCACGGTGGAACTCCACGTGGTTCCAGTTTGCGGTTGGTGGGTCGTCGGCGGCGGCGGATAGCGTGACGGCGACCGCGACACCTGGAGGGACACGCAATGACTGCTGACTGGCAAGTGGTGTTCGACGCGAGATCGCCCCATGACCTCGCCGACTTCTGGGCGGCTGCACTCGGCTACCAGGTCGAGCAGAACGCCGACTTGGTCCAGCAGATGCTCGACGCCGGAGTTGCGCAGTCCTCAGACACGACCGTCCACAACGGCGTGCTGTCATGGGCTCAGCTGGCAGCGATCTGCCACCCGGACGACCTCGCCGAGCGGCAGCGCGGCACTGGGGCAGCGCACCGGATCCTGTTCCAGCAGGTCCCCGAGGGCAAGACGGTCAAGAACCGCGTGCACCTCGACATCAACGTCGGCCCCGACGCGATGAAGGCCGAGGCTGCCCGACTCGAGGCGTTGGGAGCGGCGATCATCGCCGAGGTCAGCGCAGCAGGCGGCCATTGGTTCACGATGGCCGACCCCGAGGGCAACGAGTTCGACGTGCAATGAGCCTCAGGCTCCGACAGGCAGCCCCCAGACCCTCAAGACAGGAGGTCGGACAGGGCGACGCTCGGATCGGCGAGTCGATCGGCGTCGATCGGCGTCTTCGCGAGGATAAGCCTCTTAACGTCGTCGACGACGTCCCAGACGTTGACGTTCATGCCTGCGAGCACGCGGCCGTCGCTGTCGAGCCAGAACGCGATGTACTCGCGCGTGTCGAGGTCGCCGCGGACCACGACTCGGCTGTACGACCCGGGCGGCGCGTAGCCGACGTACTCCATGCCGAGGTCGTACTGATCGGTGAAGAAGTACGGCAGCTCGGTGTATGGCGTCGGTGACCCCAGCATGGTCGCGGCGGCGACGGCCGGTTGATTGAGGGCGTTCGCCCAATGCTCGACCCGCACAAGCTGGCCAAGAACTGGGTGGCGATGGTGAGCGATGTCGCCGACCGCGACGATGTCGGGATCGCTCGTCTGCAGGCTCTCGCCGACGACGACGCCGTTGTCGACCTCAAGGTCGGCGCCGACTGCGAGGCTCAGCCTGGGGGCGGCGCCGACCCCGACGATGACCGCGTCGGCCTCGAGACGGGTGCCGTCGGCCAGGGCCACGGCCGTGACCGCGTCGTCTTCGGTCTCAACGGCCGCGATAGACGCGCCGAGATGGAACACGACGCCG
>DATIOH010000006.1:0-15396 GCA_035473375.1 Nocardioidaceae bacterium
GGCGCCGGCAGGTCCGACGCCGTGGGGGCAGCCCCACCGCGTCGCGGCAGAGGTCGTCAGACGCGACGTCCACGTGACGACAAGCGATCGCGGTATGAGCGTGGTCGCGTGGGAGGCGCGTGTCACCACCGGAAGGTGGGCGGCCCACGCCGCAATCCGCTCGAAGTCCGGCCGATGGTCGGCTCCGATCCGCCTGAGCGATCCGGGCGAGCGGGTTGCCGAGCTCACCTCTCTCGCGTGGGGCGACGGAAACGTCTCCGTCGTCTGGGAGCGCGAGGTGTCGAAGGACAACTGGCAGTTCCGGATGCGCACGGTCGGCAGCGACGGCAGCTGGCGGCCGGTCCGCACGCTGCTGACGGCCGCCTATGCGTTCTCCGGATTCCAGGTCGACGTCAACGACGCCGGCTGGGTGCTGCTGAGCTGGGAGAACGGCGATCACCGCGTCCGGTCGGCGGTGCTGACCACGGACGGGCCCTGGCGTCACCTGCGCCCACTCGCCGTGAAGAGCCCGGGCACGACGTTCCGCTTCATCGACAACCCGAAGGGTGCGTTCGTGTCCAACGGAGGAGACATTCGAGTCGTCGCCTGGGGACGCCATCACGGCACGAAGGGCCGGGCGCTCTGGCTCGCGCGGCTCGCCGACCACGGGAAGTGGCGCTACACCCGGATCGGTCCGACCAACGGCGACGAGCTCGAGTACAACTGGGTCGACCAGGCCCGGATCGTGAGCGACCCCCGAGGCGACGTCGCGGTCACGTGGTCGCAGCAAGACCCCGCCACCCACCAGTGGACGACGCTGCTGCGGTACGACCCGGCCGGCAAGGGACGGACGACCGTCCGAGTCCTCTCCCATGCACGCTGCGATCGCGACTGGAACTGGTGCGCAGACGTGGCCCTGAGCGACGCCGGCAACGCGATCGTCGCCTGGGCGATGCCCGGCACGGACGCCCAGAATCTCTTCGTCGCCCGACGGCCGCGAAGCGGCGCGCTGGGCCATGCGCACGGCGTCTACTCCGAGTCGGTGTCGTACGTCTTCAGCGGCATCGCGGTCGCCGCGAACGCGCAGGGCGACGCCGTGGTGAACTTCATCGGCGGCAACAAGAACGTCTTCCTGCAGGAGTTCGCGCGCTGCCCAGCCGATGGGCAATGCCGGCCGCTCGTCGTTCGCAACAACAAGCCGAGCTGGCTCGACCCCGTGAGCATCTCCGTCGCGCCAAGCGGCAAGACCGTCATGGCGTGGGGGGAGGGCTGCGGCGGAGGCGACGAGGCGTGCCGCGCGACGAGTGTGTGGGCTCGCTCGCTTGCGGCGGGCCGGTGAGGGCTGGCCCTACACGCGCACGAGCGCAGGCAGCACCGCCGACGCGAACGCCGACGACAGCGGGTCGATCAGCGCGAAGTGGTCGACTCCGTCGAGCTCGACGTAATGAACGCCCGGATGGCGCTGGGCGATCGCTCGGCTCATCGTGACCGGCACTTGCCGGTCGGCTGTTCCGTGGACGACTCGCAGCGACGGATGCCTGCTGTCGGCAGGGGAGTGCGCGGCGAGGCCCGCGAACGGGTCTGCTGCCTCGTACGCGTCAGGCACGTCGTCGGGCCCACCCCCGAGCAGGAGAGTCGTCGCATCGCCGTCGAGCCGCTCGTGTGCGGCGAACCGGAGGTCTGCGATGGGAGCCAGACCGACGACAGCGTCGACGGTCGGCGGTCCGATCCGGAGCCCGGCCCAGAGCGCGAGATGGCCGCCGGCAGAGTGACCGGCGAGGACGGCGGAGGCCGCCGGGTCGATCCACCCTGGCGCGACGTCGTCGATCAGCTGTCGCGCGGCGGACACCGCTGACTCGACGTCGTTGCCGGTCTGCGGCCAGCCGCCGGCGCCCCCGGTCCGTCGGTACTCAGGGACGGCGACGACGACGCCGCGTGCGATCAGCGCGTTGGCGAGCGGCCGCACGTGCTTGCGGTTGTACTCCTGGCGCCAGAAGCCGCCGTGCACGAACACCACGAGCGGGCACGGAGTGGGCGGCCGCCCGACTGATGCCGGCAGGAAGACGTCGATGACACCGTCGTCGTGGTCGGCGTAGCGAACGACGGCGTCGGGCGGCTCTGCGGCTCGCGAGAGCACATCGGTCGGGTCTGGCATGAGGCGACCGTACTGAGCGAGTGGAGGGTGTGCCCAGGACCCCCACTAGAGTCGCGCCATGAAGAAGTGGGAGTACATCACCGTGCCGGTGCTCGTGCACGCGACCAAGCAGATCCTCGACAACATGGGCGAAGACGGCTGGGAGCTCGTGCAGGTGGTGCCAGGCATGAACCCCGAGAGCCTGGTCGCGTACTTCAAGCGAGAGAAAGCCTGATGGCGACCCCAGAGGAGCGGCTGGCCGAGTTGGGTCTGTCGGTTCCCGACGTCGTGCCGCCGGTCGCCGTCTACGTGCCCGCGGTTCAGACCGGCAACCTCGTCTACACCGCCGGGCAGCTCCCGATGCGCGACGGCTCGCTGATCGCGACCGGCAAGCTCGGCGGCGAGGTGACGCCCGAGGTCGGCGCCGAGTGCGCGCAGCAGTGCGCCCTCAATGCGATCGCTGCCGTCAAGTCGGTCGTCGGCGACCTGTCGCGGGTGACCCGGGTGGTCAAGGCCGTCGCGTTCATCGCGTCGACCCCCGACTTCACCGGCCAGCCGGGCATCGCAAACGGCGCCAGCGAGCTGATCGGGAACGTGTTCGGCGACGCCGGCAAGCACGCTCGTGCTGCGGTCGGCGTGCCGGTGCTTCCCCTGGACGCCCCGGTCGAGGTAGAGCTCATCGTCGAGGTCTCCTGACCTTGACCGAACGGCAGCCGGTCCCGCCGAACCTCGTCGACGACGCCGAGGCCTATCTCACCGGCGACCGGTCGCCGGTCGAACCGAAGCCCGCGTCGACCGTGGTCCTGATCCGCGACGGCGAGCACGGCATCGACGTCTACCTTCTGCGGCGGCATGCAGGCATGGCGTTCGCCGCCGGCATGTATGCGTTCCCCGGCGGCCGCGTCGATCCGCGCGACGACGACGCCGAGATCGGCTGGGGCGGGCCGGCCGCGGCTGACTGGGCCGCCCGGTTGGGCTGTTCGGAGCCGGCGGCCAGGGCACTGGTGTGCGCGGCCGTCCGCGAGACGTTCGAAGAGTCAGGAGTGCTCCTGGCGGGGCCGGGCCCAGACGACATCGTCGGCGACACCCGTGGTCCGGACTGGGAGGCCGATCGCGCCGCCCTCGTCGACCGGTCGCTGCCGTTCACCACGTTCATCGCTCGGCGCGGTCTGGTGCTGCGGACGGACCTCCTCGGCTACTGGGCGCACTGGATCACGCCGGAGTTCGAGCCGCGCCGTTACGACACCCGCTTCTTCGTCGCCCGGATGCCCTCGGGTCAGCTGACCCGTGACGTCTCGGGCGAGGCAGATCGGGCGGATTGGATGGCGACCGCAGACGCCTTGGGCGGCATTGAGGACGGCTCGATGGCGATGCTGCCGCCGACGTCGATGACCATCAGGCAGGTCGCCACGCATCGGCGAGTTGCCGATGTGCTCCAAGCCGCTCGGCACCGTGCGGTGAACACGGTTCGTCCGGGGGTCGCGCTGCTCGACGGCCAGCCCGTCTTCACCGACATCGACGACATGGACTGATGAGCAGCTCGGATCCGTCTGGCGCAGCCGTCCCCCCACTCGGGGCACCGTTGGGGTCGTGGCACGGAGGCTCATTCGGCGAGCGCGCGATTTGCGTGCTCGCGCCCAACGCCAACCTGATGACGCTCGACGGCACTAACACCTGGGTCCTGCGCGAGCCGGGCGGCAGCCGCAGCGTTGTCATCGATCCCGGACCGCTCGACGACGGCCACCTCGACTCCGTTGCCCAGGTCGCCGGGCAGGTCGGCGTCATCCTGTTGACGCACGGACACATCGACCACAGCGAGGCGGCTCGGTCGTTCGCCGAGCGCGTCGGCTGCGGTGTTCGCGCGCTCGACCCCGAGTTCCGGCTGGGCTCGGAGGGGCTCCGCGACGGCGATGTCGTCGAGGTCGACGGGCTCGAGGTGCGCGTCGTCGGCACACCGGGGCACACAAGCGACTCGCTGAGCTTCGTGCTGCCGGCTGATGGCGCGGTGCTCACCGGCGACACCGTCCTCGGGCGCGGGACCACCGTGGTCGCCCACCCCGACGGCCAGCTCGGTGCCTACCTCGGATCGCTGCGCCGACTTCGCGACCTTGCCGAGGCGCGTGAGGTCGCTGTCGTCTGGCCCGGGCACGGCCCGGTCCTCACCGACGCGCTCGCCGTGCTCGACTACTACCTTCGCCATCGCGCCGAGCGGCTCGACCAGGTCCGGACTGCCGTCGCCGACGGCCAGGTCGAGCCGATGGACGTCGTGCGCACCGTCTACGCCGACGTCGACCCGCAGCTGTGGCCCGCCGCCGAGCTCAGCGTCCGAGCCCAGCTCGACTACCTCCGCGACCAGCCCTAGTCCCCAAGCAGCCCTAGTCCAAACTGGCTCCAGTTTGGAGCCGCGAAGGGTCGGATGGCGGGGGTCGCCGGCTCCAAATGGGAGCCACTTTGGGTGTAGTTACCCCAGCTAGAAGTCGTGCGGCGAGCCGTCGGCGAGGTCGACGACCCCCGTCTCTTCGGGACTGAAGTTGGCGGTGTGCGTGAGGTACAGCTGCCGGCCGGCTGGGCTGACGGTGGCGTCGTGGATCGGGAATGCCGTCGGCGCGCGTACGGCGCGCAGGAACTCGAGCGTCTCAGCGACCTTGGTCCAGGGGGCGCTCAGCGGGTAGGCGAGCACGTCAACGTCGGCGGGTGTCTCGGCGTACGAGTCGCCGGGGTGGAACAGCGTCGGGCCGCCGCTCTCCGCGATCACGAAGCCGACATTGCCGGGCCGAGGCACTTGGTCGTGGATCAGCGCGTGCTGGCCGCCGATCGCCGAGATCGACAGGCTGCCGACCTCCGTCGTCGAGCCCGCCGCGAACGCGGCGTCAGCCGGCAGGCCGTGGGCCGTGACTGTCTCTGGCTCGACCAGCAGCCGCGCGTGGCTGTTCGCGCCGAGCAGGTCCGGCAGCCGCTCGGGGTCGGCGTGGTCTGGATGCTGATGGGTGATGAGCACGGCGTCGAGGTCGCGGAGCTCCTCGAAGCCGGACGAGAAGTTGCCGGGGTCGACTAGGACGCGCACGTCGCCGCCCTCGACAAGGAGGCACGAGTGCCCGAGGTGGGTGATCCGCATACAGCCACGCTAGTTCGGATCCGGGCCACTAGCCACGACTCGGAACCGACGAGCCGCGCGGCCTACTGAAGCGGCAGCTCCCAGTCGGCGTCGTCGTCGGTCCGCGGGCTGAACATCCTGCGGTCGGACTCGTCGATCGCGACGTCGTTGATGCTCGCCTCGCGCCGCCGCATGTACCCCTCGGCGTCGAACTCCCAGTTCTCGTTGCCGTAGCTGCGCCACCACTGGCCGTTGGCGTCGTGCCACTCGTACTGGAATCGGACGGCGATGCGGTTGTCGGTGAACGCCCACAGCTGCTTGCGCAGGACGTAGTCGATCTCTCGCTCCCACTTGCGGGTCAAGAACGCGACGACCTCGTCGCGGCCCTTGATGAACTCCGACCGGTTTCGCCACACGGTGTCGGCCGTGTAGGCCTGTGCGACCCGCTCGGGATCGCGGCTGTTCCAGGCGTCTTCGGCGGCCTGCACCTTCTTCTTCGCCGTCGCTAGAGTGAACGGCGGCACGGGCGGACGCATTGCAGCTCTCCTTCGGCTGATCGGGCGACGGCCGGGTCGGGCTAGCGGGCGCGGCGCTTGAGCCGCTCGACGTCGGTGATCACGACCGACCGCGCCTCCAACCGGAGCCACCCACGGGACGCGAAGTCGGCGAGGGCCTTGTTGACCGTCTCGCGCGATGCGCCGACCAGCTGTGCGATCTCTTCTTGCGTGAGGTCGTGGTGAACGTGGATGCCGTCATCGGCGACCTTGCCGAATCGCGACGACAGGTCGAGGAGCGCCTTGGCGACGCGCCCGGGAACGTCGGAGAAGACGAGATCGGCGACAACGTCGTTTGCCTTGCGGAGGCGACCGGCCAACTGCACGAGCAGACCGCGCGCGACCTCGGGCCGGCCGTTGAGCCAGCGGCCGAGCTCTTCGTTGCCGAGACTCTGGAAGACGCAGTCGGTGACGGCCGTGACGGTCGCCGAGCGGGGACCGGGGTCGAACAACGACAGTTCGCCGAACATCTGGCCCGGGCCGAGGATCGCCAGCAGGTTCTCGCGACCGTCGGCGGACGTCCGACCGAGCTTGACCTTGCCGTCGGTGACGACGTACAGCCGGTCGCCTTCGTCGCCCTCATGGAACAGCACCTCGCCACGGCGAAGCCGGCTCTCGACCATCGAGGAGCCGAGCGCCTGTGCCGCCTCGTCGTCGAGGCCGCTGAACAGCGGTGCCTGTCGCAGGACTTCGGTAATCAAGCGTGCCTCCTCAGCCCACCGACCCACCGGTGGCCTGGGTCACACACTAGTGTCCCGCGCCCGCCGTGGCTCTACGCCATCCGCGCCCTGGATGGCGCGATCTGCGCGGCGGTCACCATGGCTCGCTGGCGGGCTCGCTTGCGACGAGGGCTCCGTCGGCGCCACGCCGTACGCTGGGCGCATGCCGACCGCCGCCTCGCCCCAGGCTGCGGATACGCCTATGCAGACGCGGACATCGCTCGTGCGGAGAGCCCGCAAGATCAATCGGACTCTCGCTGAGACCTATCCCGACGCTGGCATCGAGCTCGATTTCAAGAGCCCCTGGCAGCTCCTCATCGTGACCGTCCTGTCGGCTCAGACCACCGATCGCCGGGTCAACGCGATCAGTCCCACGCTGTTCGCGCGCTATCCCGGCCCCGCCGACCTGGCGGCGGCCGATCGCGAGGACGTCGAGGCGATCATCGAGCCGACCGGCTTCTTTCGGGCCAAGACGCAGTCGATCATGAAGCTCGCCGCCGCGGTCCTCGAGCGGTTCGACGGCAAGGTGCCGCCGAGGCTCGACGACCTCGTGACACTGCCCGGTGTCGGCCGCAAGACCGCGAATGTCGTGCTGACCGACGGATTCGACATTCCCGGCATCACTGTCGACACCCACGTCGGCCGTCTCTCCCGCCGATTCGGGTGGACCGAGCAGACCGACCCGGTCAAGGTCGAGCGCGAGATCGGCACCCTCTTCCCGAAGCGCGATTGGCGAATGGTCAACCACCACCTGATCTGGCACGGACGGCGCTGCTGTCATGCGCGCAGGCCCGCGTGCGGAGCCTGCCCGCTGGCTCGCCTCTGCCCGGCGTACGGCGAGGGTCCGACCGACTACGCCACGGCGGTGAAGCTGCTCAAGACAGAAGGGCGCGCGTGACGAGACGGTGGGCAGCGTCGGCCGTCTTCGCGACGCTCGCGATTGCGGTGCTGGCCGGCTGCGGCGGAGACCCGGTCACGAAGCAGTACGTCTTCCATCAGGATGACTCACCGATCCAGGTCGACACCCCGCAGCTGCGTCACCTCAAGGCGAGCGCCGGCATCGAGGCGTGCCCGCAGACGACCTCCCCGGTCGCCGCCGGATCGCGCGCGCTGCCCGACATCACGCTGCCGTGCCTCGGCGGCGGTCGCCCAGTCAACATCGCTCAGTTGCGCGGCCCGCTCGTGCTGAACCTGTGGGCGCAATGGTGCGAACCGTGCCGCGACGAGACGAAGGTGTTGACCCAGGTCGCGGCCGAGTACGCCGACAATGTGCAGGTGATCGGCGTCGACTGGCAGGACACCAAGCCGGACTGGGCGCTGGCGATGCTTCGCGCGAACGACGCGACGTACCCGCAGCTTGCCGATCCCGACGCCGCGACGCGCGCCCCGCTGTCGATCCGGGGAATGCCGACCACGTTCTTCGTCACGCGCAACGGGTCGGTCTCGTACGTCAACAACGGCCCATTCGACTCCGCCGACGATCTCCGGCAGGCAATCAGGGATCATCTCGGAGTGCCCGTCCCAGTGAAATCGCCGAAAGCGGGACCATGAACGCGGTGAATGCCGACGATCTGCCGGCGTGGCTTGCCCCCGTGGCTCAGCTCGCCGAGCAGGGTGACGCCGACGTCTTCGCCGACTGGCCGACGCCCGACGACGGCAGCGCCACACCTGCGTCGGTGTTGATCCTGTTCGGCCACGACGGCGGCGCGCGCGGTCCCGACGTCCTGCTGCTCGAGCGCGCCCACGACATGCGGTCGCACGCAGGACAGGTCGCGTTTCCCGGAGGTCGGCGCGACGACACCGACGCCGACGACGTCGACACCGCGCTGCGCGAGGCGGCAGAAGAGACGGGGCTCGACCCGTCCGGCGTCGTGGTGCTCGGCGCGCTCCGGTCGATCTGGCTTCCGCCGACCAACTTCCAGGTGACCCCGGTTCTTGCCTGGTGGCGGGTCCCGTCTGCAGTCCATGCCGTCGATCCGGCCGAGACGGCGGCCGTGGTCCGGGTTTCGACCGCCGACCTGGTCGATCCGTCCAACCGGGCCATGGTGCTCCACCCCTCGGGCCACATCGGCCCCGCGTTTCTCGTGCACGACCTCGTCGTGTGGGGCTTCACGGCCGGACTGCTCGCACGCGTGCTCAGCGGAGTCGGGTGGGACCGCCCGTGGGACGAGTCGCGCGTCGTCGAACTTCCCGAAGGCGTCGTCGCGAGCTCGCTGCGCGACATGCGTCGGGCGGGGTATCTCCAGTGACGGCGCCGCGATGAACGCACTCGACATCATCTTGGTCGTCAGCGTCGTGATCTACGCGCTGGCCGGTTACCAGCAGGGCTTCCTGGTGGGGTCGGCGTCGACGTTCGGCCTGCTGATCGGCGGATTCATCGGGGTGCGGATCACGCCCATGCTTCTCGACGGCTTCTCGCCGGGCCTGTCGATCTCGATCGCCGCCCTGCTCATTGTCCTTGCCTGCGCGTTCCTCGGCCAGGCCGCCGGATCCTTCCTCGGCAGTCAGCTGCGGGCGCGCGTCACGTGGCGACCGGCGCGGGTGATCGATGCGTTGAGCGGTGCCGCGCTCAGCGTGGTCGCGATGCTGCTGATCGCCTGGGTGCTCGGCGTTGCGGCGAGCGGCGCGCAGCTTCGCACCCTCAACCAAGAGGTGCGGTCGTCGGCCATCCTCGGCGCGGTCGATAACGCGTTGCCCGGCGGATCTGACCGCGTCCTCTCGGCGTTCAACGCGCTGGTCGACTCCTCGCGCTTTCCGCGCTATCTCGAGCCGTTCGCGCCCGAGCGGATCAAGCGAGTTCCGCCGCCGACGTCCGGTGTGACCAGCCGGCCGCGCATCGTTCAAGACCAAGCGAGTGTGGTCAAGGTGCTCGGGGCTGCCTCGAGCTGCGCTCGCACCCTCGAGGGCAGCGGCTTCGTCTACTCCGACGGCCGAGTGATGACGAACGCCCATGTGGTCGCGGGAGTCAGCGATCCGGTCGTCCGCATCAGCGACACCGACTACCCGGCCAACGTCGTGTACTACGACCCCAACATCGACGTGGCCGTCTTGGCCGTGCCCGACCTTGATGCTCCGGCGCTGGCCTTCGACGAGACGGCCGAGTCAGGCGACCAGGCCGCCGCACTCGGCTATCCCGAGAACGGGCCGTACCTCGCCTCGCCAGTGCGCGTGCGCGAGGAGCGCACCCTGCGCAGCCCGAATATCTACGGCGACGAGACGGTCTATCGCGAGGCGTACTCGCTGTACGCGCAGGTGCGCCCAGGCAACTCGGGAGGTCCGCTCGTCAATGTCGCCGGAGACGTGATCGGCGTGATCTTCGCGGCGTCGGTCACCGACTCCAACACCGGCTATGCCCTGACTGCCGGCCAAGTCGGCGAGGCCGCCGCGGCCGGCGTCAAGGCAAAGTCGCCGGTCGACACCGGCGACTGCGCACTCTGACGCGGGTCAGCCGCCGCGTTTCAGTACCTGCGTGGTGCTCTTGACGGCGGCGATCGTCTGCTCGGGCGCCTTCACCTTCTTGACCTTGCGGACGCCGATGAACGCCAAGATCGCGGCGATCAGCACGTAGATGCCGAAGACGATCAGGAACGCGAGCCAGGTGTCGATGCCGTCGATGTTGTCGATGCCGAAGGCAGCCGCGAACGACGCCATGACGACGCCGAGGAGGATGAGGAACGCGGCGGCGGCGAAGAGCGCGATGCCAGTGCCGCCCGCTCTGACGCTGACTCTGAGCTCGGTCTTGGCGAGCTCGATCTCTTTGTGCAGCAGGTCGGAGAAGTCGCGGCTCGTGTCAACAATGAGACGGCCGATCGTCGGCTCCTCCGGCGTCGCCGGCGGGGCGGTCCTGTGCGCCATCTGCGTCCTTTCGTCCGACCGATGCATCGACTGATGCAGGTGTCCTGCCTCCAGACGTACCCCAACCCTAGAGCGTCACTCCTGGAGCTGCGTCTGATGGTGAACGCTCCTGCGGCGGAGGAGGACGGCCGCGAGGAGCCCGGCGATCAGAGAGCCGATGAGGACGGCCGCCTTCGCGTCGTCGGCGGTCTGCCCGGCGAACGCGAGGTCGGAGATCAGCAGCGAGACCGTGAACCCGATTCCGGCGAGGACGGACACTGCGGCGACGTCGGCCCAGTCGATCTCAGGCGCCAGCTCGGCCCGGGTGAGCCGGGTGACAATCCATGCCCCGCCGATGACGCCGATCGCCTTGCCGACGACGAGTCCGACGACGATGCCCACGACGATGCGGTCAGACCAGAGCTCCGAGCCGCTGTTCACTCTGACGCCGGCGGCCATCAGGGCGAAGAGCGGCACGGCCAAGCCCGCCGACAACGGACGGATGCGGTGCTCGAGTCGCTCGGCCGGCGAGTCGTCCTCGTCGGCGTCGGGCCGAACCCGCGTGAGCAGCCCGAGCGCGACCCCGGCGATGGTCGCGTGCACGCCGCTCTCGTATACGAGCCACCACGTCGCGATGGCCAGCGGAACGTAGACCAGCGGAGTCGACACGCGTCTGCGCTGGAGGACCGCGTACGCGACCATCCCGGCAGCGGCGCCGGCGAGGGGGAGCGGGTCGATGTCGTCGGTGAAGACGGTCGCGATGACGAGGATTGCGCCGAGGTCGTCGACGACCGCCAGGGTGAGAAGGAAGGCCCGCAGCGATGCGGGCAGGCGGCGGCCGACAACCGCGAGCACGGCCAACGCGAACGCGATGTCGGTGGCCATCGGGATCGCCCAGCCGTCGGCGCTCGCGTGTCCGGCGACGATGGCGAGGTACAGCACGGCGGGAAGGACCATTCCCGCGACCGCGGCCGCCACGGGCACCAGCGCGTCGGCCGGACGGCTCAGACTTCCGACGACGAGTTCGCGCTTGAGTTCGAGTCCGGCGAGGAAGAAGAAGACGGCGAGCCCGCCGTCGGCGGCCCAATGCTCGAGGTCGAGCGGCCCCACCTCGGTGTGGAGCATGGACTCGTAGCCGTGGTACCAGGCGGAGTTCGCCCAGAGCAGTGCGACGACGGCGGCAGCGAGCAGCAAGGCTCCGCCGACGGTCTCTTCGCGCAGGGCGCGGGCAATGAACTGCCCTTCGCCCGGCGGCAGCGCAGCCCAGACGCGGCGAGGAAGGCTCGGTCGGCCGTCGGGAGTCGGGGAACCGGTCACATGCGGCAGCCTGCACCAAGATCCGCCATCTGACTTGCCGGGGCGTGCTTGCCGGGCGTGGTCGACGTCGGATCCTTGTGCTAGACGGGCCGGGGGTTGGCGATGGCGAACATGACCTGCTTCTCTCCCCACTCGATGAAGTGGTCGACCTCGACCCAGTTGAGCTCGCTCAGGAGCGAGACGGTGCGGTCGTTGGCCTGCTGAGTCACGGCGACGAGTCGCGGCAGGTGGGGGAAGATCGCGAATACCCAGTCGGTCAGGGTCGACACCGCCTCACGGGCGTACCCCCGGCGCTGGTGCTCGGGGAGCAGGCTGAACGAGAGCTCGAAGTCGCCGCTGCGATAGAAGCCCAGCAGGCAGAAGCCGACCACCTCGGTGCCGCGGACGACCGCCACACATCCCTTCGAGCTCACCTCGGCTCGTCGTGAGTCGGCCTCGGGCTCGCCGATCGCGCCGCCCAGGAAGGTGCGGACGTCGGGATCGACGAGGGTCCTGCGGTAGGCCGGCCAGTCGCGGTCGTCGGCCGCCCGCAGGACAAGCCGGGTCGTCGCGAGGGGCGCTGGGAGAAACCACGGGTAGACGAACGAGCCATCGTCGTCGCGGGTGATCGGAGTCGCCGCCAGGACCGCGTCCCTGTTGATCGGCCCGTAGACGTGAGGAAAGCTCATCGCCGCGCCCGGAACATCGTCGAGGCGCCACGGAGATTGCAGCCGCCGCGGATTGATGGCCAGCAGCGTCAGCCGGCCCTCGTAGTCGCCGTAGAGCTGCTTGAGGATGTCGTCGACCTGGTAGTAGCGCGAGCAGTGGATGAAGCCCACCTCGTCGAGCGTCTTGCCGCGGGTCGACATCCGATATCCGTCTTCGAGCAGCGCGCCCGACCAGTCGGCGTGGGTCGCGACGTGGAAGATGAGCATTGCGGCGTCCACGATGCCATTGGGCAGATCGTCCGGCCGAGGTGGGGGCTACCAGCTGACCGGCAGCGGGCGGCCCTCGTCGTACCCGGCCGCCGACTGGATCCCGACGACGGCGCGCTCGTGGAACTCGGCGAGATTGAGCGCTCCGGCGTACGTCGCACTGCTGCGAACGCCGGCCGTGATCGCGTCGATGAGGTCCTCGACGCTCGGACGCGTCGGGTCGAGGTACATCCGCGAGCTCGAGATGCCCTCTTCGAACAGCGCCATCCGCGCTCGCTCGAAGCCGGCTGCGTCGCGGGTGCGGTTGGCGACCGCTCGCGCCGACGCCATGCCGTACGACTCCTTGAACGCTCGGCCGTCGGTGTCGCGGTGCAGGTCGCCGGGGCTCTCGTACGTGCCGGCGAACCACGATCCGATCATCACGCTCGATGCCCCCGCGGCCAGCGCGAGCGCGACATCGCGGGGGTAGCGCACGCCGCCGTCGGCCCAGACGTGCGCGCCGACGTCGGCGGCAGCAGCCGAGCACTCGAGCACGGCTGAGAACTGCGGACGACCGACCCCTGTCAGCATCCGCGTGGTGCACATGGCCCCGGGACCGACGCCGACCTTGACGATGTCGCAGCCGGCGTCGAGGAGTTCGCGGGTGCCGGCGGCGGTGACGACGTTTCCAGCCACGATCGGGACGCGTCGGCCGGTCGACGCGGCGTGGTCGTCGCGAGCACGCGCAGCAGTCGGCAAGACCTCGAGCATCTTGGCCTGATGGCCGTGCGCCGTGTCGACGACGAGAACGTCGACACCGATCTCGAACAGCGCAGCGGCTTTGCGGCCGACGTCGCCGTTGATCCCGACGGCGGCGCCGACCTGCAGCCGACCATCGCGATCGAGTGCCGGTCGGTAGATCGTCGAGCGAAGGGCGCTCCTGCGGGTGACGACGCCGACCAGACGACCGTCGGCGAGAACCGGCGCGAAGTCGAGGTGGTTCTGCGCGAGCTGGTCGAACATCTTCGCGGGGTCTATCGAGGCATCGACGGTGAGGACGTCGTCGGTCATGACGGTGTGGACTTGCTGGAAGCGGTCGACTCCCTCGCCGTCGTGCTCGGTCATCACGCCGACCGGCTGCCCGTCGGTCACGACCAAGACCGCGCCGTGGGCTCGTTTGGGAATCAGCGACAGGGCCTCGCCGACGGTGGTGTCTGGCGAGACGACGATGGGAGTCTCGAAGACGGGATGCGCATCCTTGACCTGGCCGACGGCCCGCGACACGACGTCGATGGGGATGTCTTGCGGGATGCTCGCGATGCCGCCGCGGCGGGCGACAGTCTCGGCCATCCGCCGACCCGACACAGCCGTCATGTTCGCGACCGCGATCGGGAGGGTCGTGCCGACGCCGTCGCGCGTGGTGAGGTCGACGTCGAACCGCGACGACACCGACGACTTGCTCGGGACCATGAAGACGTCGCTGTATGTCAGGTCGGTCGTCGGCGTTGCGTCGTTGAGGAACTGCACATCACGACCGTACTGCTGCGGCCCTTAGCTGAACGAAATGACGACTGTCTCGTCGTCGGGACCTCGGCGCGTGGGTTCGTCGAGCACGGCGGCAGCCTCGGCGCTTGCCGCGTCGAGGCCAGTGACCTTGCCTCGATAGCAATTGGCGATCCACGGCATCAGCAGTCCGTCGGGCCCGCGGCCGTACGACTCGTAGAGGGCGTCGACGGTGGCGAGGATCTGCTCGCGCTCGGCCCGGGGGGCCGTCGCAGCCTTCGAGCTCGAGGCGACGAAGCCGAGCAGGGTCTCGCGCAGGAAGGCCTGCCAGTGCTTGACGGCGATCTGCTCGGTCAGCTCGAACACACTCGACTCGGCGAACGGATCCCAGCCGTCCTTCTCGCGTTCGGACTCGATCAGCGAGAGCACCTTGCGAACCCAGGGGACCCGGACGTCTCCGGAGTTCCACGCGAGGGCGAGCGCACCGCCTGGCCGGAGCACGCGCGCGATCTCGGGCCAGGTGCGCTCGGCGTCGAACCAGTGGAAGGCCTGTCCTGCGACGACGACATCGACCGACGAGGCACGCAGCGGGATCTCCTCGGCAGTGGAGGCGAGCGCTGTCGCCTCGGGCACTGCGTCGCGCAACATGGCCAGCATTTCCTCGTCTGGATCGGTTGCGATCACCCGATGGCCGAGCGTGCAGATCGACCGCGTGAGCTTGCCGGTGCCGGCTCCGAGCTCGAGGACAGTCGCCGGCGCGTCGCCGACCAGCCAGGACACGGCGTCGGCGGGGTAGTCCGGACGGTATCGGGCGTAGTCAGCGGCGACGCTGCCGAAGCTGTTGCCGCGAGTCGTGCGCTCGTCGTCGTCCATCAGGTTCGAGGCTATCCGACCGGGGAGCGAACCTGAGCGTCCTGCAGCCATGTCCTTTGTCCATGTCCTGCATCCATACTGTGCGGCGATGTCTCGATTCGCCACGGCCATCGACAGATGGCAGAATACCGAGGGCCTGCCCTCTGCATTCGCATCGGCTCGCGACGCGGTCGACGCGCTGCTTCGCGACCGCGGCCTCCGTCGCACCGGGCCTGAGATCGCGGCGCTCGCGCTCGCGCGCGGCGCCGAGGCGTCGGCGCGCATCGAGGCTGCGAGCGCAGGGTCGGCAGCCGAGGTCGCGCGGGCGGCTCTGCGAGTCAACGGCGAGCTGCTCGCGTTGACGCCGGTCGTCGGCAGATCGCCCGCACAGGCTCTTGCCCGGATGCATGCGCTGACCGGCCTCGGCGAGCCCGACACGCTGGGCCGGCCGAGGTGTGATGAGGGCTCGGAGGGCGTTGCCGCTGCACTGCAGACTTTCGGGCGCGAGCTCGTCGAG
>DATIOH010000007.1:0-12542 GCA_035473375.1 Nocardioidaceae bacterium
GACCGCTCGCCCGGACAACGTGACCGCTCGCGCGGATTACGTGACCGCTCGCGGGTTAGTCGGTGAGCACCGCGCCGTGCGCACGATAGGAGTCGCCGTCGAGCCCTGGACCGGCGATGACGCTCGGCGACCCGACGGTCTTGCTCAGTCCGCGGTTCCACGACACGCTGCGCAGCGTCCGACTTCGCTTGTCGAGGTAGTAGAGCGTCTTGCCCACGACGAAGGCGCCCCCGATCCGACCCCAGTCGATCGAGCTCGCACCGGCGACTTGGTAACGCCAGGTGCCGACGATGCGGCTCTCCGGTGTGAAGTAGCGATAGTAAAGGCGGTCGGAGCCCGCATGCGTGTAGTAGATGCGGTGCTGTGTCCGATCGAAGAACATGGCGCCGACCTGCGGCAGGTCGTTGAACGCGTGCCGCAACGTCACCGCCACCTGGCCGCCGAGCGTCCCACCGTCGAATGTCTGCGCTGTCATCGTTCCGTCGGCCCAGCCCGCGAAGAGGACTCCGTCGACCACGAACGATCCGCGCACCTGATCCCACGGCGAGCCCGACGCGATCGGCTGGCCGGGGCCGACGACATGACCGTCGAAGTCGTGGGCGACCGCGCCGCTATCGCTCCCGGGGCCGAGCAGCGTCAGGGTGCCGGGCAGGCCAGCGGTCTGGTTCGGCGGGAGCACCGACCCGGTCGCGGACGGGCAGAACGCCATCCGCAGCCGCGGCTCGCCGCCGAACTTCGCGGTGTCGTGGCCGACCCACAGACCACCCTTCGTCAGCATCATGTCGAAGACGCCGACACCGCGTGGGCGGCCGGGATTCCACTCATACGGCAGGCCGTTCAATGGGTCGAGGGCCGCAACACCCGACCTCGAAACCGCACCGCGGGCCGCGGCGTTATGGCCGAAGCTGTTGTTGAAGTAGCGCTGGTGTCCACCGACGTAGACGACGTTTGTGTCGACGACGACCGCCGTCAAGGTGTCTCCCCCGGTGTAGTCGACCCACGCCGGCTGCTGCCCCGGGCCGTGGCCGACGTTCCACCGCGTCGCGGAGTCGCACAGGAGGCCCGAGGCCTGGATGCCCATCGGGCCGCCGGTCGTGACGAGCACGAAGTACCGTCCGTTCGGCGCAAAGGCGACGTCGCGCGGGTACGAGTCAAAGTGACGGCCGCATTGCGGCTTCAGCCTCGAGGTCGCCCACGACGAGAGCGTCGTGTGCTTCTTGCCGACATTGAGCATCGCGAGTTGCGCCCGCGGCTTGCCGTTGATGCGCATGAAGTTCCCGGCGATGACAATCGACTTGCCGCCTGGCGCGATGTCCATCGCGCGAATGTGGTTGCGACCCTTGCGGTTCGTGCCACTGAAGCGAAAGTCGACGCGGCCGGTGTCGCGACCCTTCGCGTTCAGCGCCGCGATGTACTCGCGAGAGCGCCCGCCGACCTTCGTGAAGTAGCCCGAGATGTAGTAGCGGCCGCCGGCGAAGCCGAGATCGCGAATGGTGTCGTTGACGCCCGGTGACGCAAATCGCGTGTCGACGGCGCCGCTCGCGAGCTTGACGCGTGCGATGCGACTCGTGTGCTTGCGTTGGTTGACGGCCGTGAAGGCACCGGCCAGGTAGACGCCCTTACGATCCCGACTCCCGAGAAGGGCGAGGACCTCGCCGTTCACCCTTGGCCGGAACGTCGTGCTGATCGCGCCCGTCGAGACGTCGAAGGCGAAGATATTGCGCCGCTTGTAGGTCTGGCCACCCTGGCTGACGTGGTTGAACAATCCGCCGACGACCATCACCTGGCCGATCTGGGCGAACGCATCGACGTGCCCGTCGAGAACGTCTGGCGTCTGGTCGGCAGGGTTCGCACTGACGATGCCGTCATGCGTTGGATGGCCCGCCGCCAGCGCGTCAGGAGCCCCCAACGAGGCCACCAGGAGACTGGCACCCGCGGCGACCGCGGCCAGGCGCCGACGTGGGCGTCCACGTCCATGGCGCGCGCCGTCAGGCGCCGTCGTGTGTTCCATCGCGTATGTCCCTATCGTCAACAATCCACGCTGCGCAGGCTCCGGGCGCGAAGATCCCGCCGAGATGGCATTTCTGTGCCGCTCAGGTTACGGCGACGCGATCGCTGTGGGGCGCGAAGACGCGAAGATCTCAGGATCGGGGACGATGATCGACTTCTCCTGAAGCAGGGCGGCCAACTCGTCGCACGTCATCGGCTCAGCGAAGAGGAAGCCTTGGCCGAATGCGGCGCCGCAGTGGTCCATGACATGGCTCAACTGACCGATTCCCTCGATGCCCTCGACGATGACGTCGAGCCCCAACGCGTCGCCGAGGACGACCATCGAGCGCACCAGCGTGCATGCCTTCGGGTCCTCCTCGATGTTCCCGAGGAATGAGCGATCGACCTTGAGGATGCGCACGGGCAGCCGCCGCAGGTAGTTCATCGACGAGAATCCGACTCCGAAGTCGTCGATCGCGAACCGCACGTCCGCCTTGGCAAGGGTGGTCATCGCGTCGACGGTGCGCGGATCGTTATGGACGAAGTCGCGTTCGGTGACCTCGAGGATCAGGTGGACCGCGCCCATCGCCGCGCGTGCGGTCAGCACGCGGCTGACGAAGTTGTCGAGCTGGAGTTGCTGCGCCGACACGTTGACGCCGACCGACAGAGTGCGACCGGCCGCCTCGAGCAGGCGCGGCGCGTCCTTCGTCACGATGTCGAGGACGATCTCGCCGACGCCGACGATCAGGCCGCTCTCTTCGGCGGTCGGAATGAACAGATCGGGTGCCACCGCGACGCCGTCGCGCTTCCACCGGACGAGCGCCTCGACGCCGAGGATCTGCGAGGTGCGCAGATCGACGACCGGCTGATAGACGACGCTGAGGTCCTTCTCCTCGACGGCCCGGCGAAGGGTCTCGACCAGCTCGATCCGTTGCAGCCGCTCGTCGCCGAACGACAGGCGGTACGTCTCGAATCGGTTCTTGCCGTGGCTCTTGGCGTGGTACATCGCGAGGTCGGCCTGGCTGAGCAGCGCGTCGGCGCTGCTGCCTGCCTCAGACATGGCGACACCGATGGTCGTGGTGACGGAGACGTCTTCGCCCGAGACCGAGAAGCTGCCCCGCAGTGCCGCGAGGATCCGGTTGCACGCGGCGGTGACCTCGCCCGCATCCTCGATCTTCTCGAGCAGGACGGCAAACTCATCGCCCCCGAGGCGCGCCACAGTGTCTTCGCTTCGGACGGCGGCGCGAATACGCGCCCCGACCTTGACGAGGACGTCGTCGCCGGCCGCGTGGCCGAACAGGTCGTTGACGCGCTTGAAGCCGTCGAGGTCGCAGAACAACACCGCCAGCCGGCCGCTGCGGCGCTTCTGCACATCGAGGGCGCCTGCCACACGGTCCATGAACAGCGAACGGTTCGCGAGCCCGGTCAGCGGATCGTGCCACGCCTGATGAGCCATGGCGTCGCTGAGGCTGAGCCGAGCGAACCCGTCCTCGGCAACGGCGACGAGCGCGGTCAGTCCCTGCTGGTCGTCCTTCGCCGTGGATCGGGCTCGGTTTCTGGCCGGGCCGACCAGCCACAGTTCCTCAGACGGGCCCTGCACGCGGACGCCGACCTCGTGCTCGCCTGGACGCGCCGCCCGAAGAGCGACTCGTGAGTCTCGGAGCAGGTCGCTGGCACCGGTGCGGAGCACCTCGAGCAAGGTCTCGCGGTCTTCGGCTGTCTGGACGTCGACCGCGGTGTCGAGGAGGACCTTCAGCCGCCGCGCATGCTCGGCTCCGCGCGACTGGGCGCGCGACGCGACGAGGATTGTCGAGATCGGGACGGCGAGCAGAATCGCCGTCCAGCTCGGCAAGGTCCAGTAGACAAGAGCGCCGAGGTAGCCCAGCGATGCGATAGCGAGGAACGCGGCGAAAGCGCCGAGGGCGCCGGTCGGCGCTACGTCCTTGAAGAGGCTCGAGTCTTCTTCGAGGTTGAGCGATATCGCCGAGATGCTGAAGTCGCAGAGGAAGTAGACGGCTGCGCCGAGCCCGAGTGCGAACAGCTCACGGGGGCTGCCGTGGGTGCCGGTGCCGCGGGTGAGCTCGATCGACACGACCGCGAGTGCCGCCGCCGTGATGCCGATGCCGATGTTGAAGACCTTGGTGATCGGGCGCTTGTCGGTGAAGACCTGGCAGACGATGTTGCCCAACGACCACACCGCGAGCGCCTCTGCCGGCCGGCTCACCGTCGCGAGGAAGACGAGCACGCAGGTGTCGAGGCCGATCTCAATGCCTCCGCGGCCGCGGCCGATGAGCATCGGGAACCAGCCCATGAACGCGATCAGGGGGATGCCGAGGAAGAACACCGGCGTGATCATCGACGGATCGCCGATGAGCATGGCGATACTCCAGAGCGCGATCAGCACTCCGAGCAGGCCGATGCCCGAGTCGAATGCCCGACTCGCCAGCGACGGCCTCATCGCCGCTCGTCCGTCATGTCGCCCGCCTTGTCAACGCCGTGTCGGCTGCCGGGCAGCCTTCGTGGTCGCTTTCCGTGGTCGTTGCGTGGGTTGCGTCAGCGATCGCCGTGCGCACGCCGCTATACCGCGGTCACGCAGACGACAGTGATGCACTACTCAGCGTAGGACAAACGTGCTGCACAACGCCGTTCCTTTGCGAAATTTCGGACAGGTTTGACCCATCGGACGATAGGCGGATCGTCCGGTCACACCGGATCGCACAGATCGGAGATGATGCGATCGATCTCAGCAAGGGCAAATCCGGCCAATCTTCGCTGATTGACGTCGGCGGCTGTGCCGGCCGGCTCCTCGAGATCGCCGATCACGACGATGTTCTCGTCGTTGAGCAAGGTGGCGGGCTCGGTGTAGTTGAAGCTGCCGGCGATGAGCAGCCGCTCGTCGATCACCATCAGCTTGTGATGGATCTTGCGGACGCCCGAGCCGGCCGCGTTCTCGTACAGCTGCACGCCGCGGGCTTTGAGGGGCTCGGTGGCCGCCCACGTCTGCACACCCTGGCCGTGATCGAGCGCGCCACGGATGCTGAGGTTTGGCCCGACGAGACGGTCCATGGTGTCGTCGATGCCGGACGACTGCGAGAAGGTGAACATCGCGAAGTCGATGCGGGCGTGCGACTTGAGCATCTGCTTCATGATCTCCATCTCGGGGCCGTGCTGCGGCGCGAACAGCGGCTTCACCCGCATATCGCCGAGCTTGAACTCCGCTGGCCGCTCCTCGTGCCGCTCGTGCAGGTCGCCGAAAGTCCCCGAGCGCAGCCGCTCGAACTCGGCGAGGTACTGCTTCGTCGCGTTGCGGCCGCGGAGGATCACGACATGGTTGAGATTGTTTCCGACCACCTCGGGGTCGGCTCCGTCGTTCTTGCCGGTGTCGGTCAGCGTGAAGTTCGTCGAGCCGGTCAGCACGGCGCCGGAATCGAGATCCTCGTCGCGGACGACGAACTTCTGATGAAAGATCGCGGGGTTGAGGTCGGTGATGACGTCAATGCCGGCACGGAGCAGAGCCGCGTAGATGACGCGGTTCTCCTCGAGCCCCCCGACAACGGCCGTCCACGGGTCGGCGAGGGCGTGCGGCTCGACGAGATAGTCGCCTTCGAGGATGACGCGTACCCGCACCCCGCGGGCCTTCGCGTCGATGATCGCCTGCGCGAGGGTCCGCGAGTCGATCTCTTGCACGGCGATCGAAAGGGTCTTCCGAGCGCCGGCGAGGAACTCGAGGATGACCGCCTCGAGATCGTCGGGAGCCCCGAGGACGGTCGGACCGGCGTAGAACTCAACGCTGCCAATGACGATGCCCATCCAGGGATGGTGCGCCGAGGATCAGGCTTTGCAAAGACCGTCGGTGCTGGCGGTGGAAACTGCCGCTCGGTCAGGCTGGCTTGGATACGCCCGTCGCCGGTGCCTCGGTGTCGGTCCGCCGACGACGGAGCCGGGCGAGCGCGGAGCGGCCTTTCGGGGCGCCGCTAACCCACTCGGACTCGGCCTTCGTCACGAACATCATCGTCAAGATCACGTCTTTGCGGACGACGCCGGGGCACATCGACAGGTCGAGCAACAGTTTCTGCAGCTTCTTGAAGTCGGAGGCGCGCCGGTGCGTACCGACGGCGGCTGGCGCGATCGAGCCCTGCTCGTACGGCCGCACAGTGATCAGCACGTCCCATGCCTTGGTGAGGCTCTCGCGGCAGTGGTCGCCGACCGCGGACTCGCGCAGCGAATGGAGGACGCCGAGGGCTTCGGCGTGGAGCTCTACTTCCTCCGCGTCGTGCACCATGGCGGGGTGTCCCTTCAGCAATGGCCCAGTCTGACCAATGTCTCTCAGCGTGGCACGCTGATTACTCGCCGCAATTGTGCCCACGAGGGCTGCTCGGCGCGGCATTTTGTCGAAGTTCTGCCCGAACGGTCCGCCTGACGATGAGCCATTCGCCGCGGCCCTCACACCATGCGGGTGGGCTCATGGCGAGCTCCAGAGATCGTGGGCGAGCAACTCGGTCGCGATCACCTCGGTGACAAGGCGGACATCGTCGTCGTCGTCGCCGCGGTAGCGGAGCGAGAACGCCGCGCCCGGCACGTCCGCGCCGACAGCCACCAGCGTCGATTTCCGCTCGTCGATCCACCGCAGCAGTCCGGCGTCCCACCGCGATCCCGAGAAGAACAGAAGTCGGTAGTCGAGAGTCTTGGTGAGGTAGACGTCGACGTGCGACCAGTCGCCGGACTCGCAAGCGGTCGCGGCAATCCTCGGACCCTCGCGCAGCATGAGCGCCGACTGCTGCGCGGACGACAATCGACGAGCCGGCGCCGCGACATACACGCCATTCGGCCCGTCGAGAAGCTCGCGCACGCGAGGCAGCCAGTCGTCACGCCGCCCCAACAGGTCTGCGGACGCGTCCGCGGCCAGCCGCAGCAGTCGACCCGCGGACTCACGTCCAACGCCAGCGAGCCGACACTCGAGCGCGACGAGCAGCCCGAGCGTGTGCTGATACGAGCGGCACGCGACGCCACCGGCCTCGCGACCGGCGTGCATGGGAACGGAAACATCCGCCGCGCGCGCGAGCGTGGACCCGGCCGTGTTGGTCATGGCAATCACTCGGCAGCGCCCGCTGTACTGGTCGACTGCGGCGAGTGTCTCTTCCGACTCTCCGGACGCAGAGATCGCGACGACGGCGGTGTCCGGCGACAGCGCCGGCAACAAGTCGGAACTGGCGATCTCGGCGACGGCCGAGAAACCGTGTCTGCGCAGCCTCGCGGCCGCAACGGCGCCCGCGTAGTGCGACGAGCCCATCCCCAGGATGACGAGGCGGTCGACGCCGTCCAGCACGCCGCCCCACGGATCGTCGCGCTCCACGACGTCGGCCAGCTCGCGCAGCCGCGCGGGCTTCTCCTCTAGGTCGGCGAGAAAGCCTGCCGCCTCCATGCCGCTCAACGCGCCGAACCCAGCAGGTCCGCTAGCGACTGGTCGGGCACATATCGCCAATGCGGAAGGTGCTCGGCCGCGTAGAGGAACTCGCGGCACTCCTGCCACAGACGCAGCGGGCGAAGTAGCCGCTCGTCGAGCAGGTCCGGCGCACCCATGTCGCCGAGGGTCTGTCGGTACGACCTCATGAACGCCTCCTCAGCGGCCCCGATCCAGGTGTGCACCCGCCCGTGATCGACATCGTCGCCTCGGCGGAGGACCACCCGCCCGACGTGGTCGAGAGACGCCGCCATGCCGGCGACGTCGAGGGCGGCCGGCTGTCGGTCGTCGTGCTCGTCGACCCGGGACACCGGGTTGCCGTCGAAGTCGGTGATCGCGTAGGCGGGCGGATCGGAATGCCGCAGCACCTGCCCGACGTGCAGGTCGCCGTGGATGTCGATGAGCGGCGTGGCGTGGAGCTCGGACAGCTCGCGCAGCTCGGCGGCGATCTGCGACGCACTGGCGGCGAGCCGGTCGCCCTCCGGACCGTCGATGCGGGCGACTGCCGTCGCGAGGTCGCGCTCGGCCGCCGACGCCCAACGCCTGGCGTCGTCTGCGGTGGCGGTGCTCCGTCCGGACGCCGCAAGAGCGACGTGCATTCGGGCGATGAGCTCACCGATCGCGGTCGCGGGTGCGACGGCCTGATCGAAGTCGATCTCGCCGCGGGCGTAACCGCGCGCGTCTGCCGTCGCCCAGTCCCATCCGTCGAGAGCCCCTGGCAGATAGCTCGTCACATTCGCGAGCAGGAGCGGCGCCTCTGCGCGCACGTCGAGGCTCAGCAGTCCCCACAGGCCGGGCATTCCGTCGAACCCCGCAGTGGCGAGGGCGGCCAGCCGACGTGCCGCGGGCGGGGCTGCGGTGTTCCCTCTGGCGGCGAGATGGAGGCACCACTTCACGACCGCCGCGTCGCCGACGACGACCGACTCGTTGGTCTGGTCGACGCCCATCCCGCGCTCACCTCTCACAGGTCGCGATGTGAACGACGCCAAGGCAAATGGCTGCTCGAGCGGGCCTGCGCCGATGCGCTCGACGAGGGCCTCAGCGACGCCGTCACCGGCCTGCGCTCGGCGAACCGAGGAGCCGTCTCGTACGACCGGAACAGTCCATCGCCGACCCGAGTCGTCGGCGACGACGCAGACCCATCGTCGACCGTCGAGCGGGAGACTCGCCTCCAGGCTCAGCGATCCGTCGGGCGTCGGGGTCGCCGCGGCGGGAACACTCGAACGCAAGAGGTCAGTGCCAGCGGACGCGATCGCATCGGCGAGGTCGCCGGGCGTCGTCATCCCCGCGCGGAGGCCGCGCCCCGCGCCACCGACTCGATGACGTCGGCGCCGGCCCGCAGACCTGCCCGTCCTCGAACAGCGGCGCCGACGCGGGCCAAAGTCGTCTGCAGCTCGGCACCCAACACCCGGTCGAGTGCAGCCCGCATCTCCTCGTCGGTGAACGTGTACGTGGGCAGCCGGACGCCAAAACCGACCTCGTCCATGCGCTGGGCATTGTCGTACTGGTCCCAGAACAACGGCAGGACCACCATCGGCTTCCCGAAGTGCATCGCCTCCGTGACGGTGTTGTTGCCCCCATGGGTGATGACGGCGTCAACATGCGGCATCAGGCTCGTCTGGGGCAGAAACTCGGCTCCCACCATGTTGTCGGCGAGTTCGTAGGCCGCATGGAGCGGCCCCTTGCTGACGATGTACCGGTGCGGTGTCTGGCCGAGGACCTCGACGAGCCGCTGCATCAGTCCGACATCAGCGCTGCCGAGCGATCCGAGCGACAGATAGATGAGCGCGCTGCCGTCGGGACGTCGTGCGGCGAGTTCGGGGAGGTCGAAGGCGTCGTCGGTCTCGCGAACGCTGGAGTCCATCTGGTGCCAGGTCGGATCGAGCGGCCTCGCAGTGATGTAGTCGGCCTCGTGCGGGTAGAGGTACAGGTTTGCGGTGTTCGAGCTGTGCATGAACTCGAGGTCGGGGAGAGCCGGTGCGCCCTGATCGACGACCCAGTCGTTGAAGCTCTCCCATAGCGATCGGTGGACGCTGTCGAACTCGGCGCGGAACGCCGCCCACTCGCTGTCGTCGTCGCACGGCAGCCCCGAGAACGTCGGCGGCACGTTCGGGCCCTTCATCTCCAACGGGTTGCACGAGGCGATGCGGACGAACGGGGTTTTCGCGGTCAGCAGCGCCGGGAAGGAGATGACGTTGTCCTCGACGATGACGTCGGGCCGCACCCGGCCCACGACCTCGCGCAACTGCGTCTCGCAGAACTGCACGCCGTCGATCAACCCTTCGAAGATCGGCCGGATCACGGTGCTGAGCTGGTCGACCGTCGGCTTCCGGAACTCGGGTGCCGTGTCTCGCACGAAGTCCTTCCAGAACTGGCCCGGATCCTGCTCGGCGGATGAGTCAGCGGGCGGCGCGAGCTGAACGAGGTCTTCGTCGAAGCCCATCGCCTCGAGCTTCCCCCGCCACGACTCCTCCGCCGCAAAGACGACGCGGTGCCCGCGACGGCGAAGCTGATCGCCGAGGCCGATGCACTGATTCGTCGGGCCGTACGCAGACTCGGGCATGAAGAGAATCGTCAGGGACTGCTCGGTCATCGGGTCCTCTGCATCGCTGGGTCATCGTTGGGTCATCGCTCGGTCATCGCTGGTCACACCTGCTGCGTCAGCGCCGGACGGCGCGCCCGCACAGTGTAGAAACGGTCGGCCGATCGCGGGAAGGGCAATCCGGTCGATAGGCAGGCGTGCCGATTCCATGTCGTCGGCTCGCCCAGCACGTGGGATTCGCTCGATCCAGCCCTGTCGCACTGCGAACATCGCCCGCACCAGCTCGACAGCCGACGCTCGCACCGTGGCCCGTCGAACCATTCGAGCGACCAGTCGATCGCCCCGAGGGAGGCACCATGTCGTTCGCCAACGTTCGTCTGCGTCTCGGTGCGACCCGAGAGGCAACACGACCATGAGCCACTCGCCGTGTGAGCGCACATTCCTGGTGATCGGCGACTCCGAGACGGCCCGCCGCGCGTGCGCGTCGCTGACCGAGGCCGGTCGGCGGGTGTCGCATGTCGAGGCGCCGAGCGACGCCCTCCTGCACGACCTCCTCGAGCAACCCGTCGACGGGGTGGCGATTCTGCTCTGGGACGACATCGCAGGGCTCCGCTACTGCCTCGCGGTCCACCACATCCGCCCGACCGTGCGGCTCTTCGTGACCATCTTCGACAAGACCGTTCGCCGCCAGCTCGAGGAGTCGGTCCCTGACTGCACGATCATGTCGACGGCCGACATCGCGGTGCCGAGCCTGCTAGGCCCGAGCATCGACCCGGCGCTGGTGGCCGTCCATCGGGGCGGCGAGGCAGGACTGTTTGCCACCGCCGCCGACGCAGACGGATCGCTGTGGGGACACCCGTACGCCGTTCCCACCCGAATGCGACGACGGTCGCGACTCGGCGTTCTGCTCGGCCAGCTGCGTCCGCACGACGGTCATTCACAGATCCTGCTCGGTGGCCTCGTAGCGATGGGCGCGGTCCTGGTGGTCGACTACCTGCAGTCGGTCTCACTTCTCCACCTGCCGCCGCTCGAGGCCCTCCACGCTGCAGCACGCACACTCGCCACGGTCGGGCCGGCTGAACCGACCGGACAGTCCGATATCTCGACGCTGGTCTCGGCGATCGTGATGCTGATGGCCGTCGCTGCCACCGCGTTCTTCACCGCCGGCCTGGTCGAGCGAATGGTCGCGGTCCGCAGCGTTGGGCTGGTAGGTCGACTCGCGCTTCCGCGCCGCGGCCATGTCGTGGTGGTCGGGCTTGGGCAGATCGGCCTGCGCCTGTGCGAGGACCTGCGGCGGGCCGGGATGTCCGCCGTGGCGATCGAGCGCCACGCAGATGCGCGCTATCTCGCCGTCGCCCGAGACCTCCGGGTGCCGGTGATCATCGGCGACGGCACGTCACGGAAGGTGCTCGAGAAAGTCGCCCTACGACGTGCCGAGGCGTTGGCGGCTGTCGCCTCGGACGACCTACAGAACATCGCCGTCGCGGTCGCCGCTCGCGCGGTCGCCCCGCATGTGCGAATCGTCATGCGGGCCGGCGACCATGACGCGATCGCTGAGACTCAGTCGCTGTTTTCGATCGGCCACGTCAAAGATGTGCCGGGAATCGCCGGCGAGGCGATCGCGGCGATGTTGCAGCAAGCCTGCATGGCGCGCGTGGCCGGCCTTGGCCACGACGTCTTCCTGGAGGATCCGGAGGGTCAGTGGGCCCGGCGGCCGATGGCGAAGCGACGGTCCTGCCAGCACAGCTGACCTGCGAAGACACCGCGAGCGAAAACTCCCCGGTGTGGGCCTCGCCCATGGGGCCGGGCCCTAGGCCCTCTCCTGTGGACTCTCCCCTTATGGACCCTCCCCCAATGGAAAGCGCTGGGCGAGCGAGCCACGATTCCCGCCCGCCCAGCGCCGATCAGGGAGCAGCGACATCAGTCGCTGTCTCGAGTTCAGTCTTTCGAAGAATCGATTCCGTCCGCGTCGGCGCTCCTGCCTAATTGCGCGACTCGGGAGTGCTCGCGCGGGACCACGGTCGTGCCGGTCGCCCGGCAGACGAGGATCGGCTCGTCGAGCACGTCCGCTGCCGACGGCGACACCTCATAGCGCGACGCGATCACCTTGCGCGCCTCGAACTCGACGGTGCGGCTCGTGTTGCCGATGCGCGCGACGGTTCCCGTCGCCTCGATGAAGTCGCCCGCATAGACCGGCGCGGTGAACTCAATGCTCGAGTACCCGACGAACAGTCCCTCGTCTCCATCGGTGATGACGGCGATCTCCGTGATCAGGTCGCCGAACAGTTTGAGCAGGCGGGCACCCGCGACGAGATTTCCGCCGTAGTGGGCTTCCTCCTGGCCGATGCGAACTCGGAGCGTGGACGTGATCGGGTTGGTCATGCGAGTGCCTCCTCATTGACCGCCGCAACCTCGATGACGGCATCGACGGCCACGGCGCGCTGACGACTGACGATCAACGGATTTACGTCGATGGCGTCGATCGACGGCGCAGCGGCTGCGATGTCGGAGATCGCGACCAGCGCGTTCGCGACGCTGTCGACATCGAGC
>DATIOH010000008.1:0-11394 GCA_035473375.1 Nocardioidaceae bacterium
GCGACGTGCCCGACGACGAGGATCCGGAGGACCATGACGGGATCGCTGCCTGGGCGGCTGCGACCCGCGCGGCGTTGGCGGCGCGCTGTGCGGCGACCTGCCGGCCCGTCTTGTCAATCTGGCGCTGAAGCGCCAGCAGGCGATGGCGATCGGCACTGTATGCGGCGCTGGCACGGTGCACCTGCGCGCGCAGCTTCGTGGCCTGAGGGTCGACGGTGGGTCGGGCGGCGGGTCCGACGGCGGCGCCGAACACGATCGGATCGTGCCCGATTGCCCACCCTGCCGCCGCGCTCAAGCCCAAGGCACTGAGAGGTGCCAGCACTGAGACGGCGACAGTTCGCCGTCGCCGGCTAGTCATTGCCGCCGGGAGTGGTCGGCGAGTCGTTTCCGCTGTCATCTTGGCCGTCGTCGCCGTCATCGTCTCCGTTGCCGCCGCCGGTGCCTCCGCTGGCGCCGGTCGACGTGTGGGTCGGGGGCGGTGGAGAGGGCTGGGTGCTCGCGAACGACGGAGTCGGCGAGGCGTCGTGACTGTCCGAGGCGCTGCTGGACGTCGGGGACGCCTCGCTGTAAACCTGCTCCGGCGGGGCTGCCAGCGGAACGCGCGAGAGCGCGCGCTGGCGGTGCAGCTCGCGGGTCTGTCGTGCGAGGTCGTGCTGCGCCTTGAGCAGCTGGGCGTCCAGCCGCGCTCCGCTCCCGGCCAGATCGTGCAGCAGTGCCGACAGCGCGTCGCGCTGAGATTTGTCGACCACAGCGGTCGAATCGGATGGGGACGCAGCGCTGCGCACATCGGCCGCGCCGGCGGCGGCGGCGGCGATGCCTCCGGCGCCGACAAGCGCGGCTGCGGCGATGGCTGCGGTCGAGCGCTGGGCGTACTTCATGTGACGACTCCTCGTGTCGCTGGCGGCGGTCGGGGCCGCTGAGTGCTCGACGAGCGTCGCCCTCGGGGGCTTAGCGACGCAGTAGCGAACCGTTAAGAGTTGTGAAAGGCCTGGGAAACCGCATGACGACTCGTGCGCCTCCGGCCGCCGACTTCTCGATCAGCAGCTCGCCGCGCCCGTGGTCGGCTGTCCGCCGCGCGACGTCCAGGCCGATTCCCGTCGAGCCGGCGCTGCTGACTCCGCGCTTCGCGAGCCCAGACTGGGCGATGCCGACCCCTCCGTCCTCGACGCTAACGTCGACGACGGAGGAGTCCGGTTCGCACGCCACCGCGAGGCCGAATGAGGTGCCGGCCGGAGTATGGCTGAAGACGTTGTCGACAAGCGCGTCGAGGGCAGCCTCAAGTTCGCGGGCGGAGACGGCCACATCGGCCTGCATGTCGGGCACGTCGACCTGCAGCGCGCGGCCCGTTTCGTGCGCGAGTACCTCCCAGAAGCGCGCGCGTTCCAAGACGACCTCGACGGCGTCGGACCTGCCGATCTCGCGCACGTGGCTCGGAAGCCGCGCCTCGCTGACAGCCACGTCGACTGCGTTCACGAGCGCATCGACGTGCTCGGTCATCCGGAGCCGCTCGTCGTCATCGGTCAAGGTCTCTACGTCGAGGCGGAGCGCGGTGACCGGTGTGCGGAGGCGGTGGGAGAGATCGGCGGCGAGCTCACGTTCGTCGGTGAGCATCGCGGCGATACGTGCGCCGAGGCTGTTGAGCACCCGCCCGACGGAGGCCACCTCCCGCGGACCGCTCGGAGCGACGGTGGCGCCGAGATCGCCGTGGCCGACGCGCTCGGCCACCTCGGCGAGGTCGCGCACCGACCGCGACAGCCTTGCGGCGATCCGGTCGGCGACCACGACGGCGCCGAGGAGGAGCAGGGCTCCGACCACCGCGAGGGTCGACCAGGCTTTGCGCACACCCTGCGCGAGCAGCCCGTTCGGGACGAAAGTTCGGATCACGGTCGTCCCGTCGCCGCTGGCAACAGGCAGCAGCACCTCGACACCGCCGGCCGTCGACGCTGTGAACGCGCGACCGGTGGCCGCTAGGGCGATGCTGTCGGTTCTCGGGACGGCGCCTCCGACCAGGGAGCCGCCTGGAAGGAACACCGTCGTCTGGCGCTGACCGGTGTTCAGCGCGTCGACCGACTGCGCGAGATGGCGCCGACCGGTATTCGAGATGATGACGCTCAAGCTCTGCTGTTCCTGATGAGCAGCCTCGATGGCCCGGTCGTGGGCGATCGAGCGGGCAAGGAGGCCGAGCGGCACTAGGAACGAGACCAGCAGCACAGAGGTGAGCGCGGTCCCGTAGAGGACGAGCAGGCGCCTCATGGACCCGGATCGACCATCTTCACGCCGACACCGCGAACCCGATGGAGGTAGTGAGGTTTGTCGGCCGACTCGCCGAGTTTGCGGCGCAGCCAGTGGAGGTGCACGTCCACTGTCTTGTCGGAGCCGCCGTACGGCTGGTTCCAGACCGCGGCGACGAGAGTCCGCTTGCTGATCACCTGTCCGACGTTGTCGGCAAGGTAGGCGAGCAGGTCGAACTCCTTCGGGCTGAGCCCGAGGGTCTGACCGGCGAGGTCTGCCTGGCGGGCCCCAATGTCGATCGAGAGCTCGCCCACCATGATGGGGCCGGTCGCCGGCGTCGTCTGGGACCGTCGCAGCACCGCGCGGATCCGCGCCTCGAGCTGGGTCGGAGTGAATGGCTTGACGAGGTAGTCGTCGGCGCCCGCATTGAGCAGGTCGACCACCGACCGGTCGTCGTCGCGTGCGCTGATGACGATGACCGGGACCGACGAGACCGCCCGGATCATGGCGAGCAGCGACGCACCGTCGAGGTCCGGAAGGCCGAGGTCCAGCAGGACCACGTCGGGCTGTGAGTCGACTGTCTGTCGAAGGCCGTCCATCGCCGTCGCCGCTGTCGAGGCTACGTGCGACATCGCGTTGAGCGCGCGGGTGAGGGCCGGCCGGATCGTGGGGTCGTCCTCGATGATCAGCACCTGCGCCACACGATGGACGTTAGCCGAGCGGCCGCGCTTCTGGCCCCGCTCAGCGGACCCCTGGGCAAGTCATATCAGTCTCTTGTCCCTCCCTTAACCAAACGAGAGACACCATGAGCTCGTGGGACAGGAGCCTGGCCGCGCAGGGCCGCGCGTGCTGGCCGTGCTGGGTTGGGCGGTTGCGACGCTGCTGGCCGGCTCGGTCACCTGGGCGGCCGTCACGACGTTTGAGTCCGCCACCGTTGCATCGAGCGACGTCCTGGACCAAGTCGATGTTCATCGGCAGTTGGCCGGCAGTCCGCATGACCAGCGAGTCGGTGGACCGACGACGAGTCCGACGACGAGCCCGACGACGAGCCCAGGCCCTCACAGCCGCGGACGTCGTCGCGAGCGGCCCCCGACGACATCGGCGCTTCCGACCGCGCCTCCCTCGACGGCGCATGGCCTGGGTCGGTCGGGCGGGCCGATTCCGGGCGGCTCGTCGTCTTCGGGATCGGTCGACCCACCGACGCCCGATCCGACGTCGGCCGGCCCGACCGGTCGCCCGTCCTCGTCGGTGCCTCAGCCGCAGACGCAGGCGCGCAGCTGGTCTTTCGACGGCGGCCGCGCTGGTGTCTCCTGCACCGGCTCCGCGTCCACACTCGTGTACGCCACCCCGGAGGACGGATGGGGGTACGTGCTGGTCGACCCAGGTCCGGACCGCATCGAGGTGCGCTTCGACGAGCGCGAGTCCCGCACGGTCCTCACCGCCCGCTGCATTTACGGCGCGCCGGTGGCGCAGATTCACGAGTGGGGCGACGACACCGGATCTGGCGGCGTCGGCGACGACAGCTCCACCCAGCAGGACTGAGACCGCGGTCGTCGGCCGGTGCCACCGCATGGCGCTTGAGGCAACGTGATCAGAGTCGCGCTGCTCGCATGGTGCGACGAGTGCTCACGATGTGCAAACATCTCCCAGCAGCAGTTGTGCGACGCTGGTGCGGCAGCCTGTGCTCGGGCGTCAGCACAGATCGGAGGGCTCGGCGATGTCCGACCGGATCGACCGGATCGTCACGCCATACGAGGGTCGCGGACACGTCGAGTGGGATCCCGCATCGCCGATCGACGCTCCGCTGCGTTTCCACCGTGCCGTCGTCAAGCCGGAGTGGGTCGACTACAACGGGCACATGAGTGAGTCGTGCTTCCTGCTGGCGTTCGGAGACAGCGCGGACGCGTTCTTCAGGTTCATCGGCATCGACGAGGCGTACCGGGCCGCCGGCCATTCGCTCTACACCGTCGAGACTCACATGCACAACCGACGCGAGGTCAGCGAAGGCGAGCCGATCGACCTGACCCTGCAACTGCTCGACGTCGACAGCAAGCGGGTACACATTTTCCACGAGATGCGGCACGGAGACTCCGGCGATCTGGTGGCCACGGGCGAGCAGATGCTGGTGCACGTCGACATGGAGGCCGGACGTTCGTCCGACATCGCGCCCGAGGTCGCCGAGCGGCTCGCGGCGATTCGGCAGGCGCATGCCTCGCTGCCGATACCGGCCGTCGTCGGTAGGCCGATGGGCATCCGGCACTAGCGTCCTGCGGCGCGGCACGAGGCAAGAGGCAAGAGCAGCGAAACAAGAAGACAGAAGGCACTGGGAGAAGACATGGACTTCGGGCTGGACGACGAGCAGCGGGCGATCGTCGACACCGCGCGCGCGTTCGTCACCAACGAGCTGTACCCACACGAGGACGAGGTCGAACGGCTCGGCGACGTCCCACCGGAGTTGGTCGACGAGATCAGGTCCAAGGCCCTGAAGGCCGGCCTCTACGCGGCGAACATGCCCGAAGACGTCGGCGGCGCCGGCCTCGACGCGATGGCCATGACGCTGTTCGAGCGCGAGCTGGGGAAGGCGAGCTACCCCCTTCAATGGCTGGTCGCTCGCCCGAGCAACATCCTGCAGGCCTGCGAAGGCGATCAGCGCGAGCGCTATCTGCTTCCCGCCGTCAGCGGCGAACGGATCGACTGCCTGGCGATGACCGAGCCGGACGCCGGGTCTGACGTTCGCTCGATGACGACGCGCGCGGTCCGCGACGGCGACGACTACGTCATCGACGGATCGAAGCACTTCATCAGCAATGCCGACAAGGCAGACTTCGTCATCCTGTTCGCCGCGACCGGCGTCGAGGAGACGCCGCGCGGGGCGAAGAAGATGATCACGGGATTTCTCGTCGACATGGACACGCCCGGCCTCACCGTCACGCTCGGCCCCGACAGCGTGTCCCACCGGGGCTTCCATCACAGTGAGCTGGCATTCGAGGGCTGCCGCGTCCCGGCGGCGAGCCGCCTTGGCGAGGAGGGGCGTGGCTTCGACCTGATGGGCGAGTGGCTCGGCGCCAGCCGGCTGACGGTCGCAGCCTGCAGCGTCGGCCGCGCCCGCCGCGTCCTCGACATGGCGACGCAGTGGGCCGCGGAACGGGTTCAGTTCGGTCAGCCGGTCGGCCGCTTCCAGGGCGTCGGGTTCCAGCTCGCCGACATGGCCACCGAGCTCGAGGCAGCCGAGCTGCTCACGCTCCGCGCGGCCTGGAAGCTCGACCAGGGCACGATGACCGACCAGGACGCCGCGATGGCAAAGCTCTTCGCGTCCGAGACGCTCGGCCGCGTCACCGACCAGGCCCTGCAGATCTTCGGCGGAATGGGGCTCATGAACGAGCTGCCGATCGAGCGCTTCTGGCGTGACGCCAGGGTCGAGCGGATCTGGGACGGCACCAGCGAGATCCAGCGGCACATCATCTCGCGGTCCATGCTCCGGCCGCTTGGAGCCTGACGTGACCGATGCGGTGCACCTCGAGGTCTCCGGCGACGCCGGCGAGGTCTTGGTCGTCACCCTCGACCGTCCGTCGGCGAATGCGGTCGACGTCCCGACGAGCCAGGCTCTCTATGCGGCCTTCTGTCGGCTCGAGGACGACCCGTCGCTACGCGTGGGCATCATCACCGGCGGCGGTGAGCGATTCTTCTGCGCCGGTTGGGATCTGAAGGCGGCCGCGGCGGGCGAGGCGGTCGATGCTGACCACGGGCCCGGCGGTTTCGCGGGACTGACCGAGTTCTTCGGTCGGTCGAAGCCGGTGATCGCCGCGGTCAACGGGCTCGCGCTCGGCGGCGGCCTCGAACTCGCACTCGCAGCCGATCTGATGGTCGTGGCCGACCACGCTGAGCTCGCCGTCCCCGAGGTGCGTGTCGGCGTCGTGGCCGACGCCGGTGGACTGTTGTTCCTGCCGCGACGGCTACCCACCCCGATCGCGCGCGAACTGTTGCTCACGGGGCGCAGGATGAGCGCCGGCGAGGCGGTCGGCTGGGGGTTGGCCAACCGCGCCGTCCCGGCTGCAGAGCTGCTGGACACAGCCCTCGCCTTGGCCGCCGAGATCTGTGCGGGCGCGCCGCTCGCGATCGCGGCCGTCCAGGAAGTTCTGGAATCGACGGCTGGCATCGGTGTCGAAGAGGGATTCCGAGCGATGCGCGGGGGCGAGTTGCCGCGCTACCGACAGATGCTGACGTCGGATGACGCCGTCGAGGGGCCGCGCGCCTTTGCCGAGAAGCGAGCTCCACGCTGGACTGGGCAGTAGCCGATCCTCGGCGCCGGACCCGTCCGTTCCAAAGTGGAGCCACTTTGGGCCCACGGGACTCCAAAGTGGAGCCACTTTGGGAAACCCTGCGGACTCCAAAGTGGAGCCACTCTGGGGAACCCTCGGGACTCCAAAGTGGAGCCACTTTGGGGAACCCTGCGGACTCCAAAGTGGAGCCACTTTGGGGGTTTGACGGGCCGATCACTGAGAGCCGGAGCGGCCACATCGCGTGTGCTCGTGCTGACGCGCGAGTGACGGACGGACGGGTTACTGTCTGGAGGTCAGGGCATCTAGCCGGATCATTTCGGCTGGCGCCGACGAGGCAGACCAGGGGAGAGGCGCGCGGGGTTGCTCACCGTTCACCGCTCGGAGCGCGCAGACCGCTTGGTCGACGGCCTCGCAGAGCTTTTGGCCGATCCGCCTGACGACCCGTTCACTCCCGATGTCGTGGCGGTTCCCTCGAAGGGCGTCGAACGCTGGATCTCGCAGCGGCTCTCGTCGGTCCTTGGCGCGCAGCGGGGCCGAGGCGACGGCGTCTGCGCGAATGTCGTGTTCGCGTCACCGCGCCGGATCGTCGCACAAGTCGTGGCGGCCAGCGTCGGCGTCGACGCCGACGCCGACCCCTGGAGCGAGCGCCGGCTCACCTGGCCGCTGCTCGACGTGATCGACGCATCCGTCGGCGAGGAGTGGTGCGCAGCGCTCGGCCGCTATCTCAGACGGTCCGGCCACGACGACGACCACGCCCTGGGCCGCCGCCTCGCCGTTGCGCAGAAGCTCGCCGGACTCTTTGCCTCCTACGCCGCCCAGCGACCCGGCATGATCCAAGACTGGATCGCCGGTGACGACACCGACGGGGCCGGAGCCCTGCTCGAGCCCGACTTGAAGTGGCAGGCGGAGATCTGGCGTCGGCTGCGCCAGACAGTCGGCGTCGACAGCCCGGCCGAGCGGATCGACGCGGCCGTCGCAGCAGTGCGCGACCGACCAGAGATCGTCGATCTGCCGGCTCGTGTGTCGATGTTCGGACCGACCCGGCTGACCTCCGACCAGTTGGCGGTCATCGGGGGGCTCGCGGCGGCGCGCGACGTCCACCTGTGGCTACCGCACCCGTCCGACGGGCTATGGCAGCGCGTCTCCGAGCTCGCGCCCGGCGAGCCCGTCAGACGCATCGCAGACACGGCCGTCGACGTCGCCCAGCACCCGCTCGGACAGTCGCTGGCACGCGACGCGCGCGAGATGCAGCAGCGACTCGCGGCGCGGGTGACGATTCACGACGACCGCCATCTCGCGGCCCCCGACCCGCCCGACACGCTGCTCGGACGCCTTCAGCGCGACATCCAGGCAGACGCGATGCCCGGCGCCTCGCTCGCCCTCAGCCCTGCCGACCGGTCTATCCAGGTCCATGCTTGCCACGGCCGCCAGCGTCAGGTCGAGGTGTTGCGCGAGGCGATCCTCGGCGCGCTGCAGGACGATCCCTCGCTCGAGCTCCGCGACATGATTGTGATGTGCCCTGACATCGAGGCCTTCGCGCCGCTGATCACGGCAGCGTTCGGACTCGCCGACGACGACGCCGAGCAGGCGCATCCCGGTCATCGGCTCCGGGTCCGACTGGCCGACCGCTCGGTGCGTCAGACGAATCCCGTCCTGAGCGTGCTGGCCGCGCTCCTCGAGCTCGCCGAGGCTCGGCTCACTGCATCGCAGGTGCTCGATCTGGCTGCGATGCCGCCGGTTCGCGCCCGTTTCGGCTTCGACGACGAGTCGCTCGAGCGGGTCGGCGACTGGGTTCGGCGGTCGGGGGTTCGCTGGGGCCTCGACGCCGATGCGCGCCGCCGCTACCACCTCGAACGCACGCCGCAGAACACCTGGCGGGCTGGCCTCGACCGGATCCTCCTCGGCGCGACGATGGACGAAGACGACCTGCGCACGGTTGGGCTCGCCCTGCCGCTCGACGACGTCGACAGCAACGAAGTCGCCCTCGCCGGACGGCTGGCCGAGTTCGTCGACCGACTCGGCCGGATCGTCGAGCGGCTGCAGCGGCGTCAGTCGCCTCAGGAGTGGTCGACCGTGCTGCTCGCCGCCGTCGACGAGATGACCGACGTCGGGCCGCTGGACGCATGGCAGCTGTCGCAGGCTCGCTGGCAGGTCTCGGACGCCCTTGCCGCGGCCGGCGATCGCGCCGACCAGCTCGACCTGCGGCTAGCCGACATCCGAGCCCTGCTCGCCGACCGGCTGCGCGGCCGGCCGACGCGCGCAAACTTCCGCACAGGCCATCTGACGATGTGCACGATGGTGCCGATGCGGTCGGTCCCGCACCGAGTCGTGTGCCTGTTGGGTCTCGACGACGGTGCCTATCCGCGCGGCAGCGGCATCGACGGCGACGACATCCTCGAGCGGACGCCCCTGGTCGGCGAGCGAGATCGCCGGTCCGAGGATCGCCAACTGCTCCTCGACGCGATCCTCGCGGCGCGCGACCGGCTGATCGTGGTCTACACGGGTGCCGACGAGCGCACCGGCGTCGAGCGGCCGCCGGCTGTGCCACTCGGCGAGCTGCTCGACGTCCTCGACCAGACGGCGCACCCGGTCACCGGGCGGGTGCGTGACCAGGTCGTTGTCCGCCATCCGCTGCAACCCTTCGACGCGCGCAACTTCACCGCAGGGGCGTTGGGCGACGACGACCCGTTCAGCTTCGACTCGACGTCGTACGACGGTGCGCTCGCCATCCTCGGCGAACGCGTCGCGGCGCCGCCGTTCCTGACCGGACCGCTCAGCGAGGCCGAGC
The DNA here is from genome assembly GCA_035473375.1 of Nocardioidaceae bacterium. Classification (GTDB taxonomy): domain Bacteria; phylum Actinomycetota; class Actinomycetes; order Propionibacteriales; family Nocardioidaceae; genus DATIOH01. The sequence continues at coordinate 9,301 of DATIOH010000008.1, forward strand.
CGATCGACGCGCTCGACGTCGACACCTTGGTCCGATTCCTCGAAGACCCCGTGCGCGGGTTCCTGCGCAACCGGCTCGGTCTGGCCGGAGCCGCCGACGACGACGAGCCAGCCGACTCGCTCCCGATCGAGGTCGACGCACTCGAGGCGTGGGAGATCGGCGACCGTCTGCTTGCGGCAGGCCTCGACGGCATCCCACGCGATCGGGCGGTGCGCGCCGAGTGGCTGCGGGGGCAGCTGCCCCCCGGGTCGCTCGGTGTTGGGCAGGTCGAACCGATCGCCAGCCGTGTCCAACAGCTCGTCGACCAGACCGAAGGCCTGCGGTCCGGCGACGCCGGGGCGGTCGACGTCGCCATCGATCTCGAGAGCGGTGTGCGACTGTTCGGCACGGTCACCGGTGTGCACGACACGCGCATCGTCCGCATCGTCTACTCGCGGCTCGGGCCGAAGCACCGCCTCCGGTCGTGGGTGCAGTACCTCGCGTTGGCCGCGGCGATGCCCGAGCGCGACTGGGCCACGGCAACAGTCGGACGGGCGCGCGGAGGCGATGGCATGACGATGTCGTGCATTACCGGCGTCGCGGCCGACGAGGCGCGGGCGACACTCGACGCCCTGATCGCTCTCTATCTGCGTGGTCTGCGCGAGCCGCTGCCGATGCCGCCGGGCACCGCCTTCGCATACGCCGACGCGCGCCGCCAGCGCACGCCGGCCGTCGCTGTTAAGAAGGCCGCATCGCAGTGGCGGCGCAAGTTCAACGACCGCGACATCGGCGAGTTCGACAGCCCCGACAACCGACAGGTCTGGGGCGCGGCGTCGCTCGACGACCTGCTCGCGGCTGGCCCCGATCCGAGTCTGGGGGTGCCGTCCGAGCCGCACCTGTTCGGTCAGCTCGCCCGGCTGGTGTGGGACCCGCTGCTCGCCGCTGAGACGGAATACGCCCGATGAGCCGGCCAGTCTTCGATCTGTGCGGCCCGCTCCCGGTGGGGACAGTGGTGCTCGAGGCCAGCGCAGGCACTGGAAAGACCCACGCCATCGCCGCTCTCGCGGCTCGCTACCTTGCCGAAGGCGTCGCGCGGATCGACGAGCTGATGCTGGTCACCTTCGGCCGCGCCGCGACCGTCGAGCTGCGCGAACGCGTACGCGAACGACTCACGTCTGCGTCGGTTGCCCTCTCTGACCCGGTGGTTGCTCGGTCGTCCCCCGACGATGTGGTCCGTCACCTCGCGACCGGCCCCGACGCCGATGTGGCGCTACGCCGCGAGCGGCTCGCACGCGCCGTCGCCGGCTTCGACGCAGCGACTATCGCGACGACGCACGGCTTCTGCCACCAGATGCTCGCCGGGTTGGGGATCGCCGCCGACATCGACGCTGACGTCACCTTCACCGAGTCGACCGGCGACATCGTCACCGAGGCTGTCACCGACTTCTACGTCCGGGCGTATGCCCAGGCGACTGACCCGCCGACGAGGATCCCCTTCGCAACGGCTGCCAAGGTCGCAGCGAACGCGGTCGGCGACCGGTCGGCCCGGCTCGAGCCCGTCGCCGCAGAGCCCGGCTCGGAGGCGGATGTGCGCCGACGCCTGGCCGAGAGCGTCCGCGCCGAGGTGGGGTTCCGAAAGGAATCGCGGCGGGTCATGGACTACGACGACCTGCTCGACCATCTGCGACGCGCACTGACCGATCCGCACACCGGCGAGACGGCGCGGGCGCGCGTCCGGTCTCGCTACAAGATCGTGCTCGTCGACGAGTTCCAAGACACCGATCCGGTGCAGTGGCAGATCCTCGAGAGCGCGTTCCACGGTCATCGCACACTCGTGCTGATCGGCGATCCGAAACAAGCGATCTACGCGTTCCGCGGGGCCGACGTCGACACCTACCTTCTCGCTACCCAGGCAGCCGACAGCGAGTCGACGCTCGGCACCAACTGGCGCAGCGACGCGTCGCTGGTTCGGGCACTGTCGCACCTCGTCGGCGGTGCGGCGCTCGGCGACGCGCGCATCGTGGTCCACGACGTCGACGCAGCGCACCAGCACGCCAGCATCACGGGCGCGCACTCCGACGCACCGCTTCGCATTCGCCAGCTCCGGCGCCGTCA
>DATIOH010000009.1:0-7132 GCA_035473375.1 Nocardioidaceae bacterium
GTGCTGCTCGTCCCGCTCCTTGTCTTCATGGTTGGTATCTCCAGAGACGCAAACCTGATGGGCGACTATGTGGCGACGCGTGCAGCCACAGCGTCACACGTCAGCGTCATCGTCCTGGTGACCGCATGCGTCGTCGCACTCTTCGTCATCGGCGTCTCAGGCTGAGCCCGCCGCCGACCCGTCACACGTCCTCTGGCTCCATCTGGATGGCGCCAGACGGACACTCCGTCACGCAAAGTCCACAGCCTTTGCAGAAGTCGAGGTCGATGACGTACTTCTCGCCCGGAGCACCGATCTTCAACACCGCATTGTCGGGACACACGCTGTAGCAGTTGTCGCACGAGAAGCAGTTCCCGCAGGAGAGGCACCGGCGTGCCTCGAAGAGTGCCGTCTCCCCGTCGAGTCCCTGCACCACCTCGTCGAACGTCGACTGCCGACGAACCATCTCGAGTTGCTGGCGGTGGGTCCGCGGCGCGTCGGCGTAGTACCAGGTGTTCAACCCCGAGAACTCCGCGATCTGCTCACTCGGCGGATCTGCTGGCGTGCCGCCTGCCAGATAGGCATCGATACTCTGAGCCGCCCGCTTTCCGTGGCCGACCGCCGCCGTCACCGACCGTTCGAGGGGGACCATGTCGCCGCCAGCGAACACGCCTGGCCGCCCCGTCATCAGATGCTGGTCGACGACGACCGTTCCATCTCGGACGTCGACGCCATCGAGCCCGTCGAGCAGCGACAGCTCCGTCTCCTGCCCGAGCGCGAGCACCAGGGTGTCGGCCTCCAGTTCTTCGAACTCACCGGTGGGCTGCGGGAATCCACTCTCGTCGAGCTCCATCCGCTCCACGGTGAGCATGCCGTCGTCGGCCGCGACCACGGTGGTCAGCCACTTGAACAGCACCCCTTCCTCCGCGGCCTCGCGAAGCTCCGTCTCATGGGCCGGCATCCTGTCTTTGGTCCGCCGATACACGACGATCGCCTCGGAGGCGCCCAGCCGCGTCGCGCTGCGAGCCGCATCCATCGCTGTGTTGCCGCCGCCATACACAGCGACCCGGCGACCGAGCTGGGGAGACCCGCCGGCCTCGACGTCGTGCAGAAGGGAGATCGCGTCGACGACATGGGCCGCAGACCCAGCGGGAATATAGGCCCGCTTGCCAATCTGCGCGCCGACAGCGAGGAACACGGCGTCGAAGGCAACTTGCTCCAACACCGCGCCGAGATCGTTCACTGCGGTGTCGAGCTCGAGGGTGACCCCGAGATCGACGATGCGCTGCACTTCGGCGTCGAGCACGTCGCGGGGAAGCCGATACCGAGGGATGCCGTATCGCATCATGCCGCCGGCCGCGGCCGCAGAGTCTCGGACCGTGACCGCGTGCCCTCGCCGTGCCAGCTGATAGGCGGCCGACAGACCGGACGGGCCAGCGCCGACGATCAAGACGCGCTTGCCGGTCGGCTTTCCTTCGACCGCGATCCGCCAACCCTTTCGGACGGCTTCGTCGCCGAGAAACCGCTCGACCGAGTTGATCCCGACGGCCTCGTCGAGTTGTGCGCGATTGCAGGCGGTCTCGCACGGGTGGTAGCACACCCGGCCCATCACGGCCGGGAACGGGTTGTCCTCCATGATCGTGCGCCACGCGCGCTCGTAGTCGGCACCGCCCCCTTCGGCGTCATAGAGCCACGCCTGCACGCGCTCGCCGGCCGGGCAGGCGTTCGCGCAAGGGGGCAACAGCTCCACATAGACGGGACGCTCCGTGCGCCACGCCCCGGTCTTGTTGGCGAGACTCGAACCCACGTCTAGGGTGACCGCGAACGGTCGTTGGTCGTTCATGATGCGCCTCCTGGGAGGTCACTGGTCTCGGGGCCGTCCGAACGCAGACCGAATCGCTCGATGTTGCGGTCAGCGCGGGCTTGGATGCGCGCGACGATGTCCGGCCGCGGATGATCCCCGAACAAGTGCGCATAGCGTCCTTGGATTCGGAGGTACTCCTCAACGGGGACCTGTCGGCGGATCTTCGAGACCGACGTCACCTCGCCGTGCTCGGCCTCGAAGACCGGGAAGATCCCGGTTTCCTTCGCCAGCCGCGCGACGCGAACGGTGTCCTTCGACGCCGACTTCCACCCCAAGGGGCATGGCACGAGCACATGCAGGTAGCGGGCGCCCCGCATCGACATGGCCTTCTCGACCTTGGTCTCCAGATCGTGGAGCTCGGCGACGGTCGCAGTCGCGACGTAGGGAATCTCGTGCGCCATCGCGATGAGAGGGACGAACTTTCCCTGCCCGAACGCATTGCCCGGCGCGGGGCCGATCGCGCGTGTGTTCGCGGTGACCGCAGCCGGCGGCGTGGCGGCCGAGCGCTGGACGCCCGTGTTCATATATCCCTCGTTGTCGTAACACACGAACAGCACGTCGTCGTTGCGTTCGAACATGCCGGACAGACAGCCGAAGCCGATGTCAACGGTGCCCCCGTCGCCCGCCTGACCAATGACGCGGGTGTCTTCACGGCCTTTGGCGCGCAGGGCGGCGGCGATCCCGCTCGCCACCGCTGGACCGTTTCCGAACAGCGAGTGCAGCCACGGGAGTTGCCACGACGACTCCGGATATGGCGTCGTGAATACTTCGAGGCAACCCGTCGAGTTCGCGGCGACCAGGTTGCCTCCGGTCGCGCGCATCGCCGCGTCGAGGACGAAGCGGGCGCCGAGCGCCTCGCCACAGCCTTGACACGCGCGGTGCCCCGACGTGATCGCGTTCGAGCGGTCCACGCGCGCCTGCACGGTCCGCTGGTCGATGTCCAGCAGCCGGTTGCCGGCGACAAAAGTCCCCACCTGGTAGAACTTCACATCCTGCTCGGCCATGACCTGCCTCCTCAGCTCGGGCTCGAGCCGGCGGCAGCGCCGAGAACCCGCACGATGCTCTCGGCGTGCGGGCCGCGCGCGCCGCTGCGCAGCCGCTCGAGCTCCTGGCGCACGACGTCCTCATGAAGGTCGAGAAAGTGCAGCTGGTTCGGCTGGAGCTGATGCTCGACCGCGTCGACGAGCACCGCGCGCAGAGCGGCCCTCGTCACCGGCCGCCCACCCAAGCCGGCCACCACGTTGTAGAGCGTGATCGGAAGGTGCGCGAGGGCGAGGCGCGTGTTCTGCCCGACGATGCCGCCCGCGCCGACGGCAAAGGCCCGCTCGACGACGACGACCTGGCGGGCGCGCGCCAACGCGTCCCGCACCTCGTCGGCCGGCCACGGCCGGAAGCAGGTGATGCCGAGTGCCCCGATGGCCACGCCCTCGTCACGCAGCGCGTCGACCGTCGCCCGAACGGTGCCGAGCACCGAGCCGAGCGCCACCACGACGATCTCGGCGTCGTCGGTTCGGTACGGACTGACGAGGCCGCCATGGTCGCGTCCGAACGATTGCGCGAACTCTTCGGCAATAGCGGGGATCTCGTCGAGCGCCTCCATCTGCTTCGCATGCATCAGGTACTTGACCTCGGTGAATGCCTCCGGGCCCACCATCGACCCGATGGTCATCGGATTCGCCGGATCCAGCTCCTGACGCGCGTCGAACGGCGGAAGGAACGCATCGACATCGGACTGGTCCGGCACATCGATCTGCTCGACGGCATGCGTCAGCACGAACCCGTCCATGCAGACCATCACCGGCAGGGAGACGCGCTCTGCGAGCCGGAACGCCTGCAGATGAAGGTCGACCGCGTGCTGGTTCGACTCCGCGTACAGCTGGACCCATCCTGAGTCGCGCATCGACATGGCATCGGAGTGGTCGTTCCAGATGTTGATCGGCGCGCCGATCGCTCGATTGGCGACGGTCATCACGATCGGGAGTCCGAGACCGGACGCATTGAACAACGCCTCGGCCATGAACAGCAGGCCTTGACTGGCCGTGGCGGTGTAGGTCCGTGCTCCGGTTGCCGACGCCCCGATGCAGGCCGACATGGCCGCGAACTCTGACTCGACCATCAGGTACTCACATGGAGTCAGCTCGCCGGTGCGGACCACGTCGCTCAGTGCCTCGACGATGTGCGTCTGCGGCGAGATCGGATATGCCGCGATCACCTCAGGCCGGCATCCGGCAACGGCCCTCGCGACCGCCAGCGAGCCCTCGATCTGGCTAAGCATGAGAGAGCCCGCCGATCGTGTCCGACACGAGGGCGAATGCATCCCGTGCAGCCTGCTCGTTCGCCTCGCCGACGCTGGGGGTGAATCTGGCGCGGATCGCCGATGCGATGGAGTCGACCGACACGGCGCCCGTGAGGGCCGCGAATCCGCCGAGAAGCGCGGCATTGGGAAGCGGCCGTCCGAGTCTGCGGCGGGCCACCTCAGTTGCGGCGACCGTCGCGATTCGGTCAGGGCGGAATCGGGTCGCGTACTCGGCGAGCCCAAGCTCCTCGAGCGTCCGCGACGAGTTGATCAGGACATATCCGTCGTCGCCGACGCCCTCGAACAGCCGTACCTGATGCAGCAGTGTCGGATCTTGAACGATCAGCACGTCGGGCTCAGTGATCGGCTCGTGAATCTCGATCGGCTGGTCGTCGATTCGGCAGAATGAGATGACCGGCGCGCCGGTGCGCTCGGAGCCGAACGTCGGAAAGGCCTGCGAGTAGCACCCCTCGCCGAACGCTGCCACCGACAGGAGCTCGGCTGCCGTGACGACGCCTTGGCCGCCGCGGCCATGGATGCGCACCTCGAGCATGAGGGCAGCTCCTGTCTTGTCGGGCTGAGGTCAGCGACCTCTCGACCCTGGTTGAAGGAGCGGCGCCGGCCGCCGACCAGGCCGGCGTCGCCCTGGCTCACGAGTCGACGGCGGTCGGAACGACGGCGACGGGACGCTCGCAGTAGTGCAGCACCTTGCGTGTGGTGGACCGCAGCGGCAAGCCGAGCGGCGAATGGCCGACGGTGTGTCGCCCGAGCACCACGAGTTGGGCGTGGTCGCCGGCGTCGAGCAGGCCCTGGGCGTGGTGTGCGTGTCGCTGTGCGGCCAGGGCTTGGACGTCGGGGAACTTCTCCCGCCACGGGGCGATCGCAGCCTCGACCGCCGCTCGCGCCTCGTCGCCCCAGCGCTTCACGTCGGCGTCGCTCGGCACTACCGCCGGATGCGTGTCCCACACGTGCATGACGACGAGCGGGACCCCGAGCTCCGCCGCGCGCGCGAACGCGAAGCCGAGAAGCTCGTCGGACTCCTGATTGATGTCGAGACCCACGAGGATCGACTCGCCGTCGTTGTCGGCGGCGGTCCAAGTGTCTGGGACGACGACCGTCGGCGCGGGCGACCGACCGGCCAGCGCGATTGACGTCGAGCCGACTGTGAGGCGCTTCACCGCACCGAGGCCACGCTTGCCGACGACCAGCATCGTGGCGTCCTGAGCCTCCGCGACGAGCCCGAGAACGGGGTCGTCGACGCGGACGCCGGTGTCGATCTGCACGTCGGCGTGCGTTCGCCGAAGGTTGCTCGCTGTCCCGTCGAGGACCGAGCGGAGGTGCGCAGCGTGGTCGAACTCAATCGGCTCGAGCACATACGGGGGCGTCTGCATAACGGCGGTCTCGGTGACCGTCACGACTCGCAGCGGGAGGCCGGATCGCGCGGCCTCATTGGCAGCCCAGTCGACAGCGCTGGAGTTGTCGGTCGCGCCGTCGACGGCCGCGACGATCGGCTTGGTGCCGGTCTTAGTTACGTCGGCTGATGTGGTCATCTCAGGATCCTTTCGATTTCGTCCAACGTTCGGGCCGGACAGTCATCCGTCCCCAGGGCCGCACTTCCCGAACGCCAGGGCCTTTAGACCCGGTGTGCCGCCTGTGGGCACGGATGGCAGGTCCGCCCCCGCGGACCAGCCAGCTGAGGGGTCGACGGGGCCAAGGTCCCGAAGGACACGGACAAGCGGCACTTCAGGGCCTCGAGCGGCGGCTGGAGGCTGATTGTTGACCGACCAGCCCACCTCGCCCAGGAGCCACCATGAAGGTCGCCGTCGTCACCGCGTTCGATCAGCCGCTGGAGATCCTGGACGTGCCGGTGCAGACCCCCTCAGCCGGCGAGGTCCTCGTCAAGATCGAGGCCAGCGGACTCTGCCACACCGACATCCATGCCGCCCGCGGCGACTGGCCGGTCAAGCCCAAGCCGCCGTTTGTTCCGGGCCACGAGGGCGTCGGCGTCATCGAGCGCATCGGCGTCGGTGTGACCAACCGACATCTCGGCGAGCGGGTCGCCATCCCGTGGCTCGGACACGCCTGCGGACAGTGCGGCTACTGCGTCAGCGGACGCGAGACTCTGTGCCTCGAGCAGCGGAACACCGGCTATGGCGTCGACGGCAGCTTCGCCGAGTACGCCGTCGCGGACGCGAACTTCGTCGTCCCCGTTCCGGACGGGGTCTCGGCCTTCGACGCGGCTCCGCTGACCTGCGCTGGGGTCACGACCTACAAGGCGATCAAGGTCGCGGACGTCGTTCCGAGTGAGAAGGTCGCCATCTTCGGGATCGGCGGCCTCGGCCACCTGGCCGTTCAGTACGCGAACATCGTCGGCGGCACCGTCATCGGCGTCGACGTCACCGAGGAAAAGCTCCGTCTGGCGCAGCATCTCGGCGCCGAGCACGTCGTCAACGCCGCCGAGGTCGACCCCGCGGAGGCGATTCAGGATCTCGGCGGCGCCGACGTCGCCGTCGCGCTCGCCGCCACGCCGTCGTCGTTCGAGCAGGCATTCCGCTCGCTTCGCCGCGGCGGCAGACTGATCTGCGTGGCGCTGCCGAAGGAGCAGATGATGAGTGTTCCGATCTTCGACACGGTCCTCGGCGGACTGAGCGTGATCGGGTCGATTGTCGGAACCCGGCAGGACCTCGCGGAGGTCTTCGCCCTCCACGCACTAGGCCGCACCACCATCAAGGCCGAGTCGCGCAAGCTCGACGACGTGAACATCGCGATCGACGAGGTCCTGGCCAGCCGCGTCGACGCGCGACTCGTGTTCGAGTTCTGACAGCCGAGGCCGAGACGTACGGGGAGGACGACATGAGAGAGCCGATCATCAGGGTCGCGGCGGACGGGTCGCCGGGGTCGCGACGCGCTCTGGAGTGGGCCATCGCCGAAGCCCAGCTCCGCGGTTGCGGCGTCGAACTCGTCGGCGTCTACACCGCTGACAACGAAGGTGT
>DATIOH010000010.1:0-8905 GCA_035473375.1 Nocardioidaceae bacterium
AGCTCGGTCGCGTTCTTCCGCTCGATGGGCGGCACGTTCGGCGCCGCGGTCTTCGGCGCCGTGCTGTCGAGCCGGCTGGCGGTGCACCTCGCCGACAGCACCGGCGCGGGCGCGCCGAGCGGCGGATCCGTCAACACCAACAACGTGTCGGCGATCGCCAAGCTGCCCGAGCCGATCCACTCCATCGTGGTGCAGGCGTTCGCCAGCTCGCTCGACGACGTGTTCCTCTGGGCGGTGCCGACGATCGTCGTCGCGCTCGTGGTGTCGCTATTCATCAAGGAGCTGCCGCTCAAGGCGCGAGCCGAGGCGACGCAGTCGCCCGAAGAAGTAGCTGTCGCACCCTGACCGCTCAAGCGGTGTGCGCACCGTCGCGCAGCCGCATCACGAGCGCGTAGGCCGCGGCCGGATGCTCCTCAGCGAGGAGCCCGGCCGCGGCCAGCACGTAGTCGGAGTCGACCACGGCAGCCGGCGCCCGCGGCACGAGCCAGCCGCCGTCGACGTGGTCGCCGACCCCCGCGCCGAGGATGCGGGCAACGTCGTCGGCGGCGTTGTGGCGGAGCACTCCGCCGGATCCGACCAGGAGACCGACTTCGCGAAGATCCTTTCCCGTGCGCTCGACGAGATGGCCGTCCGGGCCGAACACCACTTGCTGACGGCCAGCGTGCCGACGCACCGCGAGCCCGACGGCCGCTGACGCCAAGGCGATGTCGTTCTCAATCTCGCCGCGGTCGACCGGCACGAACGCCGGATCGTTGTGGCGAGCATCGGCCGCCCGCCGCAGGCCGTCAGGAAGGTCGAGCCCGGCGCTCTCGGCCGCGTCGACCGTCGACACCGCGCTCCATCGCATCCCCAGGTCCCCCTCGACGGTGCGGCTCACCGGGACGGTCGCGACGACCTCGCGGCTCAGCTCGGCGTCCTCGGGGTCGACCTCGACGACCGAGTGGACATCGGTGGTCGCTCCGCCGACATCGACGACGACAACCTGGCCGACGCCCGGGCGCGCCTCGTCGAGTCCTGAGGCGAGCAGCTCGACGGCGGTCAGCACGATGTCTGGCGTCGGGCCGTGGACCATCTCTCGGAAGTCTGCGCGGCGCGAGAGGTGCTTTCCGCCGATCACGTGCTCGAGGAACATCTCGCGAATCGCCGCGCGCGCCCCGGCCGGCCGCAGCACGCCGATCTGCGGGACGACGTTGTCGGCCATGACGTACGGCGTGCCGCCCCGCGCGAGCAACGCAGCGACGTCGTCTGCCGCCTCGGCATTGCCGGCCGCGACTACCGGAGCGCCCCAGCGGGCTCGGGCCAGCGCGCCGGCGTTCGCCAAGAGAACCTCGGCGTTTCCGCCGTCGGTGCCGCCGACGAGGAGCACGACGTCGGGGCCGGCAGCACGGAGGGCCGCGATGTCGACATGGTCGGACGACACATGCACGACCCGGCCGCCGCTCGACAACGCGACACGTCGACCCGCCTCGGCCGTGACCAGTTCTTCGTTGCCCACGACGGCGATCCGAAGGCCGCCGCCCGCCGACGAGCACGCGAAGGTCGGCACGTCTGCCAATCCGCCGGGATGGCCGAGCGCTGTCGCGATCTCGGCGCTGACCGCATCCCATCCGTCGAGCACGTCGGTGTCGATGGTTGTGCGATGGCTCGCCGTTGCGACGAGCTCGCCAGATCCGACATCGATGAGCGCGCCCTTGGTGAAGGTCGAACCGAAGTCGACGCAGCTGACCAGCTCGGCCATGACGACTGCCTCCTGTGGCTAGACGGTGAGTGCGTAGTCGAGGTCGGCGATCAGATCCTCGACCGTCTCAAGCCCGACCGACAGCCGCACCAGGTCGAGCGGCACCGCGAGCGGCGACTCGGCAACCGATGCGTGAGTCATGACGGACGGCAGCTCGATCAGCGACTCGACTCCACCGAGCGATTCGGCCAGCGTGAACAAACGCGCCTTGTCGCAGACGGCGCGGGCGGCGCTCTCGCCGCCCTTCACGCGGAACGACACCATGCCGCCGAAGGCACGCATCTGCCGCTTGGCGACGTCGTAGCCGGGGTGGCTGACGAGGCCTGGGTAGTACACCTGCTCGACGCGCGGATGCTCCGCCAGGAAGCGTGCGACTTGCTCGGCGTTCGCGCTGTGCCGATCCATGCGAACTGCGAGGGTCTTGAGCCCGCGCAGAACGAGAAAACAGTCGAAGGGGCTCGGCACCGCGCCGGTGGAGTTCTGGAAGGTCGCGAGGCCGGTGGCGAGCTGCGCGTCCCGGGTGACGATTGCGCCGCCGACGACGTCGCTGTGGCCGCCCGCGTACTTGGTCGTCGAGTGCACGACGACGTCGGCGCCCCACGCGATCGGCTGCTGGAGATAGGGCGTCGCGAACGTGTTGTCGACGACCAGCAGCGCCCCTGCCTCGTGGGCAATGTCGACAATCGCGCCCAGGTCGGCGATCCCCAGGAGCGGATTGCTCGGCGTCTCGATCCACACCAGCTTGGTCTGACCTGGACGGACAGCGGCGGCGATGGCACTCGCCTCGTGAATTGACGCCGTGTCGAAGTCGAGGCCCCACGGTTTGAACACGGTGTCGAACAGGCGGTATGTGCCGCCATAGGCGTCGTTCGGAATGACAACGTGGTCGCCGGGGCTGCAGGTCACGCGCACCAGCGCGTCCTCGGCGGCCATGCCCGAGGCGAAGGCGACGCCGCGGGCGCCGCCCTCGAGCGCAGCCATGCACTCCTCGAGAGCCGTGCGCGTTGGGTTGGCGGTCCGCCCGTACTCGTATCCACCCCGGAATCCGCCGACGCCGTCCTGCTTGAAAGTGCTGGCCGCGTAGATCGGCTTCATCACCGCACCGGTCGCGGGATCGGCCTCTTGTCCGGCGTGGATCGCCTTCGTCTCGAAGCCGTCCGCCCCAGAGGAAGGGTCGAGCTGGTGGGGATGCGTCATGCGGGCAGCCTAATCACCGTCCGAACCGCACCAAGATCCGACGTACAGCTCGTCACGGCGTGCTGCTCGTCATGGCGTGTCAGTTGTCGGATCTTGGTTCATCCGTGCGCACTAGGGTCGGAGGTGATGGCCGCCCTTCTCGTGATCCGCGCGCGTGCCGTCGACGCGAATGGCGTGTCGGATGACTCGTGGGTGCTCGCCGTCGACGGAGTGATCCGAGCGGTCGGCATCGGTGAGTCCTGGCGCGACCGGGTCGACAGCGCAGACAGCGCGCTCGAGATCGTCGACGCAGACGGCGACACGATCACCCCCGGCTTCATCGACCTGCACGTGCACGGTGGCGGCGGCTACTCGTTCTCCGACGGCCCGGCTGCCATCGAGGCGGCCTTGGCGATGCACCGATCGCACGGCACCACCCGCTCGCTCGTGAGCTTCGTCAGCAGCCCGGTCGACGCGCTCGCGATCGGCCTCCGGAACGTCGCCGAGCTGCGCGACCGCGATCCGCTCGTGCTCGGCGCGCACGCAGAGGGGCCATACCTCTCTCCGGACCGGCGTGGCGCCCACGACGCGTCATTCTTGCGACGGCCGACCATCGACGAGATCGACGAACTCCTCGACGCTGCCGACGGCTCCCTTCAGCAGATCACGATCGCACCCGAGCTGCCGGGGGCGCTCGATGTCATCGAACGGCTAGTCGAGTCCGGAGTCGCTGTCGCGGTCGGGCACACCGACGCCGACTACGAACAGGCCTGCGCCGCCTTCGACGCTGGAGCGACGATTGCGACTCACGTCTTCAACGCGATGCCGGCAGTCCACCATCGCCGCCCGGGGCCGGCGGTTGCCGCGATCGACACCCCAGGCGTCACGCTCGAGGTCGTCAACGACGGCCATCACGTCGCGGACTCCATCGTCCGCCTCGTTTTCGCGGCCGCGGTCGGCCGAGTCGCCCTCGTCACCGACGCGATGGCAGCGGCCGGGGCGCCCGACGGCGAGTATCAGCTCGGCGATCGGGCTGTCTCGGTGTCCGACCGCATGGCCGTGCTCGCGGGAACCGACTCGCTCGCCGGTTCGACGCTGACCCTCGACGAGGCGTTGCGTCGGACCGTCTCAGTCGGCGTGCCCGAGGTCGACGTCGTCGCCGCGCTCACCAGCACCCCCGCCCACGCGCTCGGACTCGATGACAGGCTCGGCCGGATCGCGCCCGGCTTCGCAGCAGACCTCGTGCTGCTCGACGCCGGCTGGCGGGTGCGCCGCGTCTTCGCTGATGGCCGCGAGCTCCCGACCGCCCCAGCCTGACGGCCGGCAGTATGGATCCATATTGCGGGTGGGGTGTGGACGGGTCAGAACTGCTGCCAGGTCGGCTTGTTGGCGTAGGTCTCGCGGTAGTAATCGGCGTGCTCAAGACATGACGCGGCGGGCTCGTCGACGATCACCGTCGCGTGCTGGTGCAGTTGGATGACCGACGCAGGGCAGTTCGCCGAGACGGGCCCCTCGACTGCGGCGGCGACTGCCGCGGCCTTTCCGACGCCAGAGGCCAGCAGGACCAGCCGACCGGCATCCATGATCGTGCCGAGCCCCTGGGTGATGCAGTGACGCGGCACTTCGTCGACCGACCGGAAGAACCGCGCGTTGTCGTGCCGCGTCTGCGTGGTCAGCGTCTTGATGCGTGTGCGCGAGGCCAACGACGACGACGGCTCGTTGAAACCGATGTGCCCGTCCGTGCCGATGCCGAGGATCTGGACGTCGACCCCGCCGGCTGAGCGAATCGCGTCCTCGTACGCCGCGCACGCCGCCGGAATGTCGTCGGCCATGCCGTCAGGTACCTGCACCCGGTCCGGATCGAGGCCGAGGGGCTCGACAACCTCGCGACGAATCACGCTGTGGTAGCTCGCTGGATGCTCCGGCGGCAGCCCGACGTACTCGTCGAGCGCGAAGCCGCGCGCCGCAGACAGGTCGGCCCCGTCGGCAACCGCCCGGCGCAGCGACTGGTACAGCGGCAAGGGCGAGCCTCCCGTCGCGAGTCCGAGCACGACGTCTGGGCTGTCAGCGGCCATCGCCAGGACGAGCCGTGCCGCCAGCTCGCCGCCGTCCTGTCCGGACGCGACGATCACGACCTCCACATCGACCTCCGATAGCCGTGTCTTCTCGACGATCCAATGCGCGGCACGGTGCCGTGCACGCCCACTCTGCCAACTCGCGCGATGCCACGTCTGAAATCCGACCCGTGCCGCGCGAAGTGAGTCGTCGTGCCGCCGACGTTGATGCCGAGCCTCATCTCGCCGGACCCGGCTCGCGGACGAGTTGCTCCAGAGTCTGAAGCAGCGAAGCGCCGAGCAGTCGGGATGCCCCGAACGTCGCTACGTCGGCGTAGCGACGATCGTCGGACGGCCATCCCATGTCGACGACGACTGTCGGGCCGACCGACCGCCGTCGGTCGACGAGCTCACGCACCCAGGAGTGGCGATGGTTCGCCTGACCGACGAGGAAGGCACCGGGCGCCTCGACCTCGATCGCCGACGATGCGGTGTGCTCACTGACCGATCTGATGTCGCCGGACCAGGCTGCGTCGCCGGCAGCGACGGCGGCCGACGGGCCCCATGGCGCGACGCCGGCTGCGATGTTTCGGGTGGTCTCGAGACAGACGACCGTCCACGAGCCCGCGCCGACTTCGCTGATGGCCGCGCGCACCTTCGCGCCCACCTCGAACTGCCGCGCGATCTCGTCGAGTCCGAACGTCGGCGGCGCCTGCACGGGATCGCCGTGTTCGGCGGGCGGAGCCACTCGATCCGACAGTGCCGCGACCCGACTCACCGCCGACGCGAGCCGGGCCGCAGGCAGGCGTCGCGAGTCCACAGCGTCGTCGATCGCCTGACCGATCTCCTCAATCTGCTCGTCAGTGTTGTCCGGTCCGATGCACAGCAGGTCGCACCCTGCGATCAGGGCCCGCACCGCTGCCTCCGGTATCCCGATCGCCGCGCTCGCGCCGGCCATGTCGAGCGCGTCGGACACGACGACTCCCTCGAACCCGAGCTCGTCGCGGAGCATCGAGCCGAGGACGCGGGACGACATGGTCGCCGGCTCATCGGCGTCGATACGCGGCAGCAGGATGTGCGACGTCATCACCGACCAGGCGTCCGCGGCGATCGACCGCGCGAACGGCAGCAGGTCGCGCCGGGCCAGGTCGTCCGCGTCGAGGTCGACGACGGGCAGCGAGAGGTGCGAGTCGACGCTGGTGTCGCCGTGGCCGGGGAAGTGCTTGACGCACGCGGCGACACCAGCAGCCTGATGTCCCCGCACCCACGCGGCCGTGTGGCGTGCGACGAGCTCGGCAGCGGCGCCGAAGCTGCGCACACCGATCACCGGGTTGTCGGAGTTCGCGTTGACGTCGGCGCAGGGTGCGAGGTTGAGATTGCAGCCAACAGCGCGTAGCTCGGCCGCGATTCCGGCGCCGACGCGCTCAGTCGTTGCCTCGTCGTCGAGTCGCCCGAGCCACGCATTGCCGGGAGAGGGGCTGCCGACGTCGTAGTGCAGACGGGTGACGTCGCCGCCCTCCTCGTCGACCGCGATGAGGACGTCGGGGTTGCAGGAGCGGATGGCCGCCGTCAGCGTGCGGAGCTGCGCAGCCGACGTGATGTTGGGCCCGTAGAGGCACACCGACGCGAGGCCGGCGCGCAGTCGGACCGCCACCCAGTCGGGAAGCTCGGTCCCGGCGAACCCAGGCATCAGCACGCCGCCCGCAAGCGGTCGACTTCGAGGCTCCGACGGGGCGTTCGGCGGCACAGTCGAGGCCAGGTCCATCGGCATCCTCCTCCCGTAGTATGGGCAGCGCCCCTTGGCTCTAACTCAGGCGATGGGCACTGAGAAGGGTGGTGGCCTGCCCAGAACGGGCCACCACCCTTCTCCTCGTCCTCAGGCCGTAGAAGGCGCTGACTGCCGTAGCCGATCGAGAATCGGGATTAGGTCTGGGACGACCGGATCGGAGAGCGAGTCGAGCTCGGAGACGGCGACCCACTCGCGGCCGAGGAGCTCGACCCGCTCCTGGTCGGTGAGGGCCGTCGACGCCGCGTTGGCCTGACGGCTCAGACGTCCGAGGAAGAACCACTCGTCGGACACGAGGCGACCGCCGCCCCAGAATGCGTCGCGGGCGACCTGCGTCGGGCCGGAGACGATCTCAGGGGCCGGCAGGCCAGTCTCCTCGCTCCACTCGCGCAGCACCGCTTCGGCTGGATCCTCCCCCGGCTCGATGCCTCCCCCCGGCGGCTCGTACAGGACGTATCCGTCGGCCGGGTCCCACCAGCGCATGAGCAGCACATGAGGGTGGTCGGCGTCGGCGTCGGCGTCGAGGCAGAGCAGTCGGGCGGCCGGGCGATACGTCGCCTGCGCGACCGGCGTCTCGCGGATCAGGTGGACGATCGGCTCGCCGAAGTCGTCGACCTTCTCGCGGCCGGACCGGACAAATCCCTCGTGGTCGTAGAGCCGCAGAGCCCGTTCGTTGTCGCGATGAGTCCAGAGTTGCACGCGGGCGTACCCGTGCCGTCGAACGATCGACAAGACAGCGCGCACGGCACTGCCCGCGAGCCCCTCGCCCCACCGGTCGGGCCGGGTCGCGACCGACGAAATATGCGCGAGCCCGGGGACGTTATCTCTACCGCGTCCATCATCGGACCGGCCAGGCATAGCCACGGCGGCAGAGACCATGTGATCCCCGTCGAAGACACCAACTCCAAATGCCCCCGGTCGGTCGATTGCGGAGCCAACAGGCTCATGGAGCGCAAGTCCGAGCTGGGTTCTACGCTCGTCAATGGCGGCCTGCCAGAGGGCGACGAATGCGTCGTGGTCTTCTTGAGTAACGCGCTTGAGGACTATCGGCACTGAACCACCGTACGAGGCGACTGCAGGTCAGTCGCCGCCATATCGAAGGGCTGGCATCGCAGATGATCTTTGGCCGAACCAAGACCGAGCTTCCGAGTGCCGACCAGGCGCTCCCCGGACGCGAGACGCGTCCGTTCAACGTCCCCGCCACGCACGCCGTTCTCGGCACCCCGATCGATGGCCCGACTCCTGACGGTTTCGAGGTCGCGGTCTTCGGGCTGGGCTGTTTCTGGGGCGAGGAGAAGATGTTCTGGGACATCCCGGGCGTCTACTCGACGTCAGTCGGCTACGCCGGCGGCGTCACGCCGAACCCGACGTACGAGGAGGTCTGCAGCGGGCGCACCGGGCAGGCCGAGGTGGTGCGGGTCGTGTTCGACCCGTCGAAGGTGACGTACGACGACCTGCTCACCCACTTCTGGGAGGCGCACGACCCCACGCAGGGGATGCGGCAGGGCAACGACATCGGCAGCCAGTACCGCTCGATCCTTCTCACCACCACGCCCGAGCAGCAGGAGGCGGCCGAGCAGTCGCGCGACCGCTATCAGAAGGCGCTGACGGCGAAGGGCTACGGCGAGATCAAGACGTCGATCGTGCCGCTGGGCGACTACTACTACGCCGAGGACTACCACCAGCAGTACCTGCACAAGAACCCGTTCGGCTACTGCCCGATCCACGCGACCGGCGTGAAGTACGCCGACGCCTGACCCACCGGACAGCCCGAGCCCCCGCTGACCCTGTTCGGCGGGGGCTGGTTGCTCTCCGCGGCCCTTCGCTGAAGCACGGACCCGCGGCTCAAGCATCTTCGCAGGGAGGTGATGACCCGCCGCTCGGGCGTGAACTGCGGATGGCCGCTGCATCACACCGCCCAGATTGACGCACCCACGCTCCTACCTGCACGGCATAGAAACGGCCGTTTGCGTCTGCATGGGTACCCGAGACGACTCCCCTGACATTTGTGGCCGAGCCGCGATTTGCCACACCTTCGCGGAACGGTCCTTACTCCAGTGGCCAGCGAGCAGGCCAAGCACAACGCACGCTTCTGGCTCGCCGCGGGGCGTCCCCCGCCGGTGTCCAACGCGATTTGGCGTCGTGCAAGGC
>DATIOH010000011.1:0-6117 GCA_035473375.1 Nocardioidaceae bacterium
GCTGGCGCGACTCCCCCGAGACGGCCAGCGCGCACGGTCAGCCCGAGCAGCGGAAACGCCTCGTGATCGACCGGCGCAAACGTCCAATCGTGGCTCTGCGACCAGTCGACGGGCTGAGCGGAGCCGTCGAGTCGGTCGGGCCAGGTGAGAGCGAGCCCGATCGGCAGCCGCATGTCGGGCGGCGACGCCTGAGCGAGCGTCGAGCCGTCGACGAACTCGACCATGGAGTGGATGACGGACTGGCGATGAACGACGACCTCGATCCGGTCGAAGCCGATGCCGAACAGCAGATGCGCCTCGATCACCTCGAGGCCTTTGTTGACCAGCGTCGACGAGTTCGTCGTGACTAGCGGGCCCATGTCCCAGGTGGGGTGGGCAAGAGCCTGCTCCGCGGTGACACCCGCCAGCTGCTCGCGGGTATAGCCGAAGAACGGGCCGCCGCTCGCAGTCAGGACGAGACGCGCGACCTCGTCGGCGCGGCCGCCCCGCAGGCATTGCGCGAGCGCCGAGTGCTCAGAGTCGACCGGGACGATCTGCCCGGGCTTGGCGGCCGACGTGACGATCGGCCCGCCGATGATGAGCGACTCCTTGTTCGCCAGCGCGAGGGTGGTTCCAGCCTCGATCGCCGCGACGGTCGCGTGCAGGCCGGCGGCGCCGGTGATCGCGTTGAGAACGACGTCGCAAGGCGTCGCGGCGAGCGTCTCGGCGGCATCGGGGCCGACGACGATTCGCGGCATCGTGAACTCGCCGTGGTGGTACCCGCGCCGCTGCGCCTCGGCGTACAGCGCCAGCTGGACGTCTTGCGCGGCCGTGCCGCGGGCGACGCCGACGGCGTCAACGCCGAACTCGATCGCCTGGGCAGCCAGCAGTTCGGGCTGGGCTCCGCCGGCGCTGATTGCGCGAACACGGAACCGCTCGGGCCGGGCTCGGATGACATCGAGAGCCTGGGTGCCGACCGAGCCGGTGGACCCGAGGATCACAACCTCGCGAGCGGAGCTGGGATCGGCGTTGGTCACCGATCCATGGTCGCACGCGCACGGCGTGTGATGTCGCACCGGCAACAGCTTATGTACCCTTGCAGTTACGTAACTGATCGGATACATTCGCGTTTATGGACGCGGTCTTGCACGCACTGGCTGATGAGAGCCGACGTACCGTCCTCGAGATCCTTCGACATCGATCCGCGACGGCTGGCGAGCTGGCGGAGGCTCTCCCGATCGCGCGACCAGGGGTATCACGGCATCTACGGGTCCTGCGCGAGGCGGGGCTGGTCGAGGTGCGGTCGGACGCTCAGCGTCGGATTTACTCCGTGCGCCCGGAGCCGATGGCACAGATCGACGACTGGCTGGACGGATATCGGGCCCTGTGGCAAGACCGCCTCAACGCACTGCATACCGAGATCGCCCGAGGAAAGAAGAACCGCTCATGAACATCATCGGCACGCTGCGCACGCTCGACGAGAAGCACGGGGCCGTGCGCGTCGAGGACGTCTACGACACCGACATCGACGACCTCTGGACCGCCTGCACCACGCCGGAGCGACTCGCTCGCTGGATCGCTGAGGTCTCCGGCAGCGACCTCCGGGTCGGCGGCACTGTCCAGGCGTCATTCACGAGCACCTGGACCGGCGCGATTCGGATCGACGTCTGCGACCGCCCACACCGTCTTCTCCTGACGATGGAGCCGGGGGTCGACGATGAGACGGAACTCGAGGCCTGGCTGACGGCCGAGGGCGACAAGACCCGGCTCGTCGTCGAAGAACGCGGCCTCCCCCGCGAAGCGCTTCCCGGCCATGGCGCCGGCTGGCAGGCCCACCTTGAGGACCTCAACCGGTCCCTCGCCGGATTGCCCTCGGCGTGGAAGGCCCGCTGGGACGAACTGAGCCCTACCTACAAGCAGATGCGGGTCGGCTGAGCTTCGTCCGAGCGGCTACAGATCGAGGCCGGTGAGAACCATCACGCGCTCGTAGGTGTAGTCGTGCATGGCGTAGGTGATGCCCTCACGCCCGACGCCCGACTTCTTCGCCCCGCCGTAGGGCATCTGGTCAGCGCGGTAGCTCGGCACGTCGCCGACGACGACGCCGCCGACCTCGAGCTCGCGATGCGCACGGAACGCCGTCTGCAGGCTGTGCGTGAAAACACCGGCCTGAAGGCCGTACGGCGAGTCGTTGACGGCCGCGAGCCCAGCGACGTCGTCGGCGACGCGGTCGAGCAGCATGACCGGGCCGAAGACCTCCTCGCAGGCGACCTTGGAGTCGGCCGGGACGTTCTCGAGCACCGTCGGCTCAATCGTGTTGCCGTCGCGACCGCCGCCGACGAGCACGGTCGCGCCGGCCGCGACGGCCTCGCCGACCCACGACTCGATCCGCTCGGCGGCCTCGGCGTTGATGACCGGTCCGACCTGTGTCGCGTCGTCATTCGGGTCGCCGGTCTTCAGCACCGCGAAGGCCGCGACCAGCTTCGTCTTGAAGGCGTCGTAGGTCGCATCGCTGGCGTACACGCGCTGGACACCGATGCAGGACTGACCGGCCTGGTAGTTGGAGAAGGTGGCGATCCGCGTCGCCGCCCACGAGAGGTCGTCGTCGCCGGTGTAGTCGGAGCAGACGACCACCCCGGCGTTGCCGCCGAGCTCAAGGGTCACGTGCTTTTCGGGCACCGCCTCCTTGATCTTCCAGCCGACCGGCCCGGAGCCGGTGAACGAGACGACCGGCATCCGCGCGTCGGCGACGAGGGCGCCCGCGTCTTCGTTGCGGACGTTGATCACACTGACCATGCCCGGCGGCAGGTCGGTCTCGGCGATGATCTCGGCGAGCGCTAGCGCGGAGAGCGGTGTCTTCGGGGCTGGCTTCACGATGACCGGCGCACCGACCGCGATGGCGGGCGCGACCTTGTGCGCCACGAGGTTCAGCGGGAAGTTGAACGGCGAGATCGCAAGGACGACGCCGTACGGCACGTTTCGGACATATGCGAGACGGCCTTCGGCAGCCTTGTCGGTATCGAGCCGCATCGCCTCGCCAGACCAGCGCCGAGCCTCCTCGGCGGCGATGCGGAACACCGACACCGCACGGCCGACCTCGGCTCGAGCCCAGAGGATCGGCTTTCCGTTCTCGGCGGTGATCAGCCGGGCGATCTCGTCGGCGCGGTCGGCGATCCCACGGCTCACGGCCGCCAGAGCGTCGGCCCGCACATGGATCGGCAAACTCGCTGCCTCGTTGCGCAGCCGGAAGGCGGCGCCTACGGCGTCCTCGACCTGGTCCGGTGTCGCCCACGATGTCGTGCCGACGAGTCGGCCGTCGTAGGGGCTGCGAACCTCGAGCGGGTCGACGCCTTCTACCGGCTTTCCAGCCACCCACTGCGGATATGTCTGCGTCATGGATACGACGCTAGTGCCTCGCCCGGACAGGCAATACCGTGTGCGCATGACTGAGACAGCGGTCGGCGGGCCCGACCTTCCCCAAGAGCGACGCGTCGTCACCGAGATTCCCGGACCGAAGTCTCGCGCCCTGCACGAGCGCAAGGCGGCGACCGTGTCTGACGGTGTGGGCGTCGGCCTGCCCGTCTACGTCGCCGCGGCCGGTGGCGGCGTCATCGTCGACGTCGACGGCAACTCGCTGATCGACATGGCCGCCGGCATCGCGGTCACGAGTGTCGGCAATGCCGCCACGCGGGTCGTCGACCGGGTGTCGGACCAGGTGGCGCGGTTCACCCACACCTGCTTCATGGTCGCGCCGTACGAGCCGTACATCGAGGTGTGCGAGCTGCTGGCCGAGCTCACGCCGGGCGACCACGCGAAGAAGTCGATCCTGATCAACTCCGGCGCGGAGGCCGTCGAGAACGCCGTCAAGATCGCCCGCACCCACACCGGCCGCGACGCGGTGGTCGTCTTCGACCACGCGTACCACGGGCGCACCAACCTGACGATGGCGATGACGGCGAAGAACGTGCCCTATAAGCACGGCTTCGGCCCCTTCGCCGGCGAGGTCTACCGCGCGCCGATGTCGTACCCCTTCCGCGAGCCCGCCGAGATCAGCGGACGCGAGGCCGCCGACCGCGCGATCACCGTGATCGACAAGCAGGTCGGGGCCGACGAGCTCGCCTGCATCGTGATCGAGCCGATCCTTGGCGAGGGCGGCTTCGTCGTCCCGGCCGACGGCTTCCTCCCCCGGCTCGCCGAATGGTGCCGCGACAACGAGGTCGTGTTCGTCGCCGACGAGATCCAGACCGGTTTCTGCCGCACGGGCGCTTGGTTCGCCTGTGACCACGAGGGTGTCGTGCCCGACCTCATCACCACGGCAAAGGGCATCGCGGGCGGGCTTCCGCTCGGCGCGGTCACGGGCCGTGCGGAGATCATGGACGCCGTGAAGGCCGGCGGCCTCGGCGGCACCTACGGCGGCAACCCGGTGGCCTGCGCCGCAGCGTCCGGCTCGATCGCGACGATGCGCGAGCTCGACCTTCCGGCGCGGGCGCGCGAGCTCGGCGACATGCTCAGCGCTCGGCTCATCGACATGCAGAGCCGTTACCCGGTGATCGGCGAGGTCCGCGGCCGCGGCGCGATGATGGCGATCGAGCTCGTCGAGCCGGGCACCAAGACACCGAACGCCGCGGCTGCCGCGAAGGTCAACTCCTCGTGTCATGCCGAGGGCGTGCTGACGCTCACCTGTGGCACCTTCGGCAACGTCTTCCGGTTCCTGCCGCCTCTGGTCATCGGCGAGGCGCTGATCGACGAGGCGATGGACGTGCTCGACAAGGCGCTCGCCGACGTCAGCTAGCCGCCGGGCGCCGAGGTCCGAGCTCCGCGTCGCCCTAGCGACGTAGAACCCGGACGCTTGTGGGTTACGGGCCGCGCGTCGGTGCGGTTGACTGGTCGGCGTGTCGAGACCCGGCTCGCCTACCGACGCGCGGCACGCGTCGCCGGCGCAGGTTGAGGCGGCCGCAGCCGCGGCCCGTGCCGGCGTCGCCATCCGCCTTGTGCAGATGCTCGACGAGGCGCGGAGCGCGGTCGAGCTCTTCGATCGCCTCTGGGGAACGAGCGGCAACGTCATCCTCTCCGTCGAGCACCTGTGGGCGCTTGCGCACGGCGGGAACTATGCCGCGTGCGCCTACGACGTCGACAGCGAAGCATTGCTGGCCGCGTCAGTCGGGTTCTTCGCCTCGCCGCCCGGACGCACGATGCACTCTGACATCACCGGCGCAGATCCGAGCGCGCGCGACCGCGGGCTCGGCATGGCGCTCAAACTGCATCAACGCGCGTGGGCCCTCGACCTCGGTCTCACCGAGATCACGTGGACATTCGATCCGCTGATGTCTCGGAACGCGTACTTCAACCTCGCGAAGCTCGGGGCCGACATCGCCGAGTACAACGTCGACTTCTACGGCGACATGGACGACGGCGTCAACGCGGGCCAGGGCAGCGATCGGCTGCTGGCGAGCTGGTCGATCGCCGGCCCGGTCGGACGAGTGGCCGTCGCCGACGACGCCGTTGCGCTGTTGGTCGACGACGGCGGCCAGCCGGCTCTGGGGCACGCGGCCGCCAACGCGATACGGGTGACGGTGGCCGTTCCTCGCGACATCCTCGCGGTCCGCGCCGAGGATCCCGACCGCGCGCGATCCTGGCGGGTCGCCGTCCGCGAGACTCTCGGGGCCGAGATCGGTCAGGGCGCGCGGGTCGTCGGTTTCGCGCTCCCGCACGGCTACATCCTCGAGAGGCCCGACGAAAGGTCACAGACGTGAAGATCCAGTCCATCGAGCTGCGCACGGTGGCGCTGCCGCTGAAGTATCCGTTCCGCACCTCGTTCGGAACCGAGTACGACAAGGAGGCGATGCTCGTCCGGGTTGTCGCCGACGGCGTCGAGGGCTGGGGCGAGTGCGTCGCGATGGACGAGCCGCTGTACTCGTCTGAGTACCTCGCCATGTCGCTCGACGTGACCCGGCGGTTCCTCGCCCCCGTCCTGTTAGGCGAGAGCGACCTCCGGGCCGACGACGTCGCTCGGCTGCTTGCTCCGATCAAGGGACACCGGATGTCGAAGGCAGCGCTCGAGATGGCGGTCCTCGACGCCGAGCTGCGCGCCTCCGGCGACTCGTTCGGACGACGGCTCGGCGCCGTGGTCGATCGCGTGCC
>DATIOH010000012.1:0-4262 GCA_035473375.1 Nocardioidaceae bacterium
GACCTCCTCCCTGAGCGGGCTCTCAACGGCGACGACGACGCGCGGGCGCAGCTCGTCGGCGAGATCTACCGCCCGCTCGCCGCCGCGGGCTCCGGACTGCTCGAGACGCTCACCGCGTACCTCGATACGAGTGCGTCGATCGAGCGCACCGCGCGGCAGCTGTTCGTCCATGCCAACACGGTGCGATACCGCCTGAAGCGGATCGCAGACGTCACGGGCCTGACGCCGACCGACGCGAGAGACGCCTACACCATGCGGGTCGCGATCACCTTGGGGCTGCTCAACACCTCCACGTGACTTGTAGGAAACCTCCAAAGACACTCGGGCAACTTTCGTGCTCGCGCAATTGGTCGGTCACTCTCCGGAGGCGGCATGATGGGTCGCGTGCTTGTGATCGTGGCTCCCGGACAAGGTGCCCAGACCCCCGGATTCCTCGAACCCTGGCTCGAAGATCAGCAGTACGCCGAGCGCCTCGTCTGGCTGTCAGCCGTCGCCGGGATCGACCTCGTCGAGTACGGCACCAAGGCCGACGCCGACGCGATCCGCGACACCGCCATCGCACAGCCGCTCCTCGTCGCCTCGAGCCTGCTCACCGCCCTCTCCCTCTTCCCGCATCCGACTGACGCGTTCGGCCGCATCGGCGCCGTGGCCGGGCACAGCGTCGGCGAGATTGCCGCGGCAGCCGGCGCCGGCGTGATGAGCGCGGAGCAGGCAATGGTGTTCGTCCGCGAGCGCGGCAACGCCATGGCGAAGGCCGCAGCCGTCACCGCGACCGGGATGACGGCCATCCTCGGGGGCGACCGCGACGAGATCCTCTCTGCGCTCGAGCAGCACGGACTCACCGCCGCCAACGACAACGGCGCCGGCCAGCTGGTCGCCGCAGGCACCATCCAGCAGCTGCAAGACTTCGCCGAGGCGCCGCCGGCCAAGGCCCGGCTCGTCCCGCTCAGCGTCGCCGGCGCATTCCACACCGATCACATGGCGCCGGCCGTGTCCGTCCTCGGTGGCCTCGCCCGCGCAATCTCGACGCACGACACCCGGACACCCTGGATCTCCAACCGCGACGGACAGGTCGTTCACAGCGGCCCGGAGGTGCTCCGGCGCCTCGTCGGCCAAGTCAGCAGCCCGGTCCGCTGGGACCTCTGCATGCAGACCATGGTCGATCTCGGCGTCAGCGGCATTCTCGAGATGCCGCCTGCCGGCACCCTCACCGGCATTGCGAAGCGGCAGCTGCGAGGCGTCGAGACGTTCGCGCTCAAGACCCCCGACCAGCTCGATGACGCACGCGCATTCGTCGACAAGCACGGTGATGTGTCGCCCATCGACTCCACGCCGACGTGGCGGATGCTCGTCTCTCCGGCGAAGGGCACGTTCAACCAGACCGGCGGGCTGCCCGAGGGCGCGCGGCTGTCCCCCGGCGACCGCATCGGCGACGTTTCCAATCTGCGTGGCGCCACGCCGATCCTTGCCCCGCACGGCGGCACGATCGTCGAGTGGGTAGTACACGACGGCGACCTCGTCTCGCCCGGCCAGCCGATCGTGCGCCTGCACCCCGAAAGCGACTGACATGACGTCCCCTATCGCCACCGCCACCGGCGCCCAACACGCGCGCATCCTCGGGATCGCCGGCTACCGCCCGAGCCGGGTTGTCACCAATGCCGAGATCGTCGACCAGATCGACTCCAGCGACGAGTGGATCCAGACCCGGTCCGGGATCGTCGAGCGGCGCTGGGCCGAGCCGCACGAGACCGTGCAGTTCATGAGCGTTCAGGCGTCGATCGACGCCCTCGAGCGCGCCGACGTCCGACCCGGTCAGCTCGACTGCGTCGTCGTCGCGACGGTGTCGCACCTTATGCAGACACCCGCTGTGGCCACGCTCATCGCCGACGAACTCGGCGCGAACCCAGCGGCGGCCTTCGACATCTCGGCCGCCTGCGCAGGCTTCTGCCACGGAATCTCGCTGGCGTCCGACATGGTGCGGTCCGGGAGCGCGAAGCACGTCCTCGTCATCGGCGTCGAGCGACTCTCCGACATCACTGATCCCACCGATCGGGGCACGGCATTCATCTTCGCCGACGGCGCCGGCGCAGCGGTCGTCGGACCGAGCGACGTCGAGGGCATCGGCCCCGTCGTCTGGGGCGCCGACGGCTCCAAGTACGACATGATCCGCCAGATCGAGCCGTGGGACGCGGCGATCGCCTCCAACACATCGGTCATGCCAACGCTACGAATGGACGGAAACCCGGTCTTTCGCTGGGCGTCGTTCGAGATGGCGAAGGTGGCGCGAGAGGCACTCGACCGCGCCGGGATGCAGATCGACGACCTCGACGTGTTTGTCCCCCACCAGGCCAACATGCGCATCACCGACGCGATGGCCCGGGCGCTCAAACTGCCCGATGACGTCGTGGTCGCCCGCGACATCTCCCACCAGGGCAATACCTCGTCCGCGTCGATCCCCCTGGCTGCGGCCGCGCTGCTCGAGTCCGGCGAGGCCAAGAGCGGCGACACGGCGCTGTTCATCGCCTTCGGCGCCGGACTCGCGTACGCAGCGCAGGTCGTGATGCTTCCGTGAGCGCCGACCGCACTTCGACACAGATTCCTGAAACACCCCTCACAACGAGAAGAAGGAGCCAGCCCGATGGCCAGCACTGAGGAGATCCGGTCCGGACTCGCAGACATCGTCAACGAGGTCGCCGGCATCCCCGCCGACGACGTCCAGCTCGACAAGTCGTTCACCGACGACCTCGACGTGGACTCGCTGTCGATGGTCGAGGTCGTCGTCGCCGCCGAGGAGGCGTTCGACGTGAAGATCCCTGACGACAAGGTCAAGGACCTTCGCACCGTCGGCGACGCTGTCGCCTTCATCCAGGAGAACCAAGGCTGACCGTCGGCCTCCGCAGCCGGGCCGCAGCAACCGCTAGTCGGCCCGGCTCCCCTTCAAGCTACGAGGTGTTACCAAGATGAGTTCCACAGGAGTCGTCGTCACCGGACTCGGGACGACGTCGCCGGTCGGGGGTGACGTGCCCACGACCTGGGCCGCCCTGCTGGCCGGGAAGTCTGGGGTCGTGGAGCTGACCGAGGACTGGGCCGAGCAGCTGCCGGTGCGGATCGCCGCCAAAGTGGCGGTCGAGCCACTCGAGGTTCTCGAGCGCGTCAAGGCGCGCCGACTCGACCGAGCGGGGCAGTTCGCGCTGATCGCCGCCCTCGAGGCATGGGCCGACAGCGGGCTCGACGAGGCCGCCGTCGACCCCGAGCGGCTCGGCGTGGCCATCGCTTCTGGCATCGGCGGCGTCACGACGCTGCTGGCCAACTACGACTCCTTGCTGGAGAAGGGGCCGCGTCGGGTGTCGCCGCTGTCGATCCCGATGCTGATGCCGAACAGCCCGGCCGCCAACGTCGGGCTGGCGATCGGCGCGAAGGCAGGCGTGCACACGCCGGTCAGCGCGTGCGCGTCCGGCAACGAGGCAATCGCGCACGGCATCGACCAGATCCGGCTCGGCCGGGCCGACGTCGTGGTCGTCGGCGGCACCGAGGCCGCGATTCACCCGCTGCCGATGGCTGCGTTCGCGCAGATGATGGCCCTGTCGAAGCGCAACGACGAGCCCGAGAGGGCGTCGCGTCCGTGGGACATCGATCGCGACGGATTCGTGCTCGGCGAGGGGGCCGGCGTGCTGGTCCTCGAGCGCGAGGACCATGCCCGGGCCCGCGGAGCCACGGTCTACGCGGAGGTCGGCGGCGCCGGCGTGACGGCTGACTCCCACGACATCGCGCAGCCCGACCCCGACGGGCTGGGTGCGACCCGCGCGATCAAGATGGCGCTCGGCGAGGCCGGCCTCGCGCCGCGCGACATCATGCACATCAACGCCCACGCGACCTCGACGCCGCAGGGCGATGTGGCCGAGTGCCTGGCGATCATCAACGCCCTCAGCGGCGAGATCGACCATGTCGTGACCACGTCGACCAAGTCGATGACCGGGCACCTGCTCGGCGGCGCCGGGGCCCTCGAGTCGGTGGCAACCGTGCTCGCCCTGCACGACCGAGTCGTCCCGCCCACGATCAACCTCGACAACCTCGACCCCGCGGTCAAGCTCGATGTGGCTCGCGAGAAGCGCACGCTCCCCGACGGCGACATCGCGGGGCTGAACAACTCCTTCGGCTTCGGCGGCCACAACGTCGCCATCGCCTTCCGATCCGTGTGAGGTGGCAATGACCACGACCGAGAACGCCGCCCCTGGCGCCACCGCCGTTCCCGCAGCTGCGGC
>DATIOH010000013.1:0-12312 GCA_035473375.1 Nocardioidaceae bacterium
CGACGAGAGAGCCATCAGGTCGGCGGACTCGTCCCACGACTCAGCGGCGCCGCGGTGGACGCCACCGAGTCCGCCCGTCGCGAAGACCGCGATGCCCGACACCGCTGCAACGGCCGACGTCGACGCGACGGTCGTGGCACCCGAGGTGCCGGTTGCGATCACGACGGCCAGGTCGCGCACACTCGCCTTGACGATGCTCGGATCCGTCGCGACTCGGTCGAGCGCAGCGTCGTCCAGGCCGATCCGGATCCGCCCGTCGAGAAGGGCGATCGTCGCCGGCACTGCGCCAGATGCACGGACGGCGGACTCGATGTCGCGGGCGGTCGCCGCGCTGCTCTCAGACGGAAGGCCGTGGCTGATGATCGTCGACTCGAGTGCGACGACGCCCACGCCCGACGCCAATGCGTCGGCGACCTCGGGGTCGATGTCGACAAGTGAAGGGTCGATCACAGCGAGGACAGTAGCGTGCAGCCGTGACCGTCTCGTCTCCCGCACATCGCCCGCACATCGCGACGATCGGCGACGTCATGCTCGACGTCATCGTCGACTCGGCCACCCCGCTTCGCCTCGACGACGACACGAACGCTTCGATCAGGCTCTCGCCCGGCGGACAGGCCGCGAATGTCGCTGCGTGGGCGGCCGCCCTCGGCGCCGACGCGACTGTCATCGGGCCGCGCGGGCAATCCGCCGCAGCCGGTGTCGTTGCCGATCGGCTCACCGCGGCCGGCGTGACGTTCGTCGGGATCGACGCGGGAGACGTGGGAACGGTCGTCTCCATCACGTCCGGCGGCACGCGCACGATGGCGTCTGACGCCGGTCCGCAAGCCTGGCTGGCTTCCCTCGACCCCGGACTGCTTCCTGACGGCGCGACTGTCCTCCACGTGTCGGGATATCCGCTGCTCCGGGCTGCCGACCCAGCGCCGCTGATCTCCGTGTGCGCCGCTGCGCGCACGCGCGGCCTGCAACTCGCCCTCGACCTGGCGTCAGCCGCGATGATCGCCGACTACGGGCCTCAGGCCTTCGTCGCGACCATGAACCACCTCGCTCCAACCGTCATCTTCGCCAACAGCGACGAGTGGCAGGCGATCGGGCCGTTCTGGACGCCCACCGACGCGGTGGTCGTCGTCAAAGACGGCTCTCGCGATGTCACGGTCATCGACGTCGAGGGACGCGAGGCCCGTCATCGCGTCGCGGCCGCCGAGGCCGTCGACCCGACGGGCGCGGGCGACGCGCTGGCAGCGGGCTACCTCGTCGGCGGCATCGAGCTGGGCATCGATGCAGCTGCGCGCTGCGTGGCGACGCACGGTGCGCAGCCGGTCTGAGCGATCAGGCCGCCGACGAGCGCGCGACCATCGATGCGAAGAACCCGAGACCGTCGGTGCCCGGACCGGTGAGCGCATCGACCGCATGCTCAGGGTGGGGCATGAGGCCGACGACGTTTCCGCGCTCGTTCGCAATCCCGGCGATGTCGGCGGCGGACCCATTCGGATTGACGTCGAGGTAGCGGGCGACGACTCGCCCCTCGCCCTCGAGCTCGGCAATCGTGTTGTCGTCGGCGACGTAGCCCCCTTCGCCGTTCTTAAGCGGGATGACGATCTCGTCGCCGGCCGCATACGACGACGTCCACGCGGTGCGAGCGTTCTCGATCCGGAGTCGTTGGTCTCGGCAGACGAACTTGCGATGGTCGTTGCGAATGAGCGCCCCCGGCAGAAGGTGGCTCTCGCACAGAATCTGGAAGCCGTTGCAGATGCCGAGGACCGGCATGCCGGCATTCGCCGCGGCGATGACCTCTTGCATGACCGGCGCGAACCGCGCGATCGCGCCGCAGCGAAGGTAGTCGCCGTACGAGAAACCTCCCGGCAAGATCACAGCCTCGACGCCCTTGAGGTCGTGGTCGCCGTGCCAGAGGGCGATTGGCTCGCCACCGCCCAGCGCGACAGCCCTCAGCGCGTCGCCGTCGTCGAGGGAACCGGGGAACGTGACGACGCCGACCTTCACGACTGCTCGACCCGCACGGTGTAGTCCTCGATCACCGGGTTGCTCAGCAGCGTCTCTGCGGCCTTGCGCACCTCGGCCAGCCGCTCCTCGGTGACGTCGCCTTCGAGCTCGAGCTCGAAGCGCTTGCCCTGACGGACGCCCACGACGCCGTCGAAACCAAGGCGCGGAAGCGCGCCGTGGACGGCTTTGCCCTGAGGATCGAGGATCTCGGGCTTCAACATGACGTCGACGACGACGCGGGCCACATTCGCTCCTGGGACGGCTGGCGACAAGGACATGGGGGAACAACAGGCGATCCGACGGCTCTCAGTCTAGTGAGCAGGCCTGTCGGTGTGATCGCCGCCGCACCTATCAGGAGGCAACCCTGCGCACTCCTCACGGGTGTTAACAATGTCGGCGGGGATCGACTCCGCCGGACGTCGATGAGGGACAGGACAGCCATGCACATCTCACTTGCGAAAGGCGCGCTCGGCATCGCCAGCGTCGCCGCACTGACCTTCGCCGCCGCCGCGCCCGCCTCGGCCCAGAACATCACCGGCACCTCTGGCGACGACCAACTGGTCGGCACCAGCCACAACGACGAGATCCTCGCGATGCGGGGCAACGACACCCTCCGCGGCCGCGCGGGCAACGACGAGCTCGGCGGCCGCGACGGAGACGACACCCTCTACGGCGGCGCCGGCAAGGACGTCATCGCAGGCGAGGACGGCGACGACACGATCTACGGCGGCCCGGGCAATGACTTGATGATCGTCGACAAGGGCGCCGACACTGCCTACGCCGGCGCCGGCGACGACACCATCCGCCTCTGGCACGACTCGGCTCCCGACCGCGTCTACTGCGGCGCGGGCGACGACACCGTCCTCATCTACACAAAGCGGACGCGGAACGACTACATCAGTCCCGACTGCGAGAACTTCGAGGTCATCACCGACTTCTTCGCCGGCGCCTTCTACCAGCCGTAAGCACAGCGTGGCCGAAGGGCCGGGTGGGTCACGAGAGCTCGCGCTTGAGGATCTTGCCGGTCGCGGTCATCGGCAGCGACTCGCGGATCTCGACGATCCGCGGGTACTTGTAGCTGGCCATCTGCTCACAGGCCCACGCGACGATCTCGTCCGGGTCGACCGACGCGCCGTCGTTGAGGATCACGAATGCCTTCACTTCCTCGCCAAGGCTTTCGTGCGGGACTCCAATGACCGCGGCGAGGGAGACGTCCGGATGCGTGATCAGCACCTCTTCGACCTCGCGTGGGTACACGTTGTAGCCACCGCGGATGATCATGTCCTTCGCACGGTCGACGATCCGGTAGTAGCCCTCCTCGTCGCGGACGGCGAGGTCGCCGCTGCGGAACCAGCCGTCGCGCATCACCTGCGCGGTCTCGGCCGGACGCTTGTAGTAGCCCTTCATGATGTTGTACCCGCGCATCGCGACCTCGCCGACCTCGCCGACGCCGTCGATCGTGTTCCACTCCGCGTCGATCAGCTTGACCTCGACGCCCCAGACCGGCTGACCGATCGTGCCCGGTCGAGACGGCCGTTCCGACGGATTGAAGGTGGCGACCGGAGCTGTCTCAGACAGCCCGTAGCCCTCTTTGATCTCGACGCCGAACCGGCTCTTGAAGTCGCGGATGATCTCGACCGGCAGCGACGCACCGCCGGCCACCGCGGTCCGCAGGTTCGAGGCGATCCGGTGCACGTCGACGTCGTCGGTCAACGCGGCCAGCAGACCCCAGTACATCGTCGGGACGCCCGCGAAGAAGGTGATCTCCTGCGACTGCATCAGTCCGAGCGCGGCCTTCGCGTCGAACCTGGGAAGCAGGACGAGCGTGGCCCCCATCGAGAAACCACCGTTCATCTGCACTGTCTGGCCGAACGAGTGGAACAGCGGCAGCGTCAGCAGATGCCGGTCGTGCCCCGACATCGGCTTGCCGTGCAGCTGCTCGGTGCTGAGGGCGTTCATCACCATGTTGACGTTGGAGAGCTCTGCTCCCTTGGGCTTCCCCGTCGTGCCGCTGGTGTAGAGGATCACCGCGGTGTCGTCGGCCTCGGTCATCCGGGTCTCGAACGACGTCGGCTGCTCGGCGACCGCCCGTCCGAACGTCTGCCCGCGATCGTCGGCGGCCGCATCGGGGTCGGCGGTGATGAGGACGAAGTGCGCGCAGCCCTCGGTCTGATCGAATCCGCCACGGCCCTCTGCCGCCATCGGCAACTCAGCGGTGCCCTCAAAGCAGAAGTACGCCTTCGCGTCCGAGTCACTCAGGTGATAGGCGATCTCGCGCGCCTTGAGCAGCACGTTCAGCGGGACGACGACAGCGCCGGCCTTGAGGATGCCGTAGTAGACCATCGGGAAATAAGGCAGGTTCGGACACGACAGTGCGACTTTGTCGCCCGGCTCGATGCCCAACGACACCAGCAGGTTGGCCACCTTGCACGCCATCGCATCGAGCTCGCTGTATGACAGCCGGCGATCGCCGAGGACGACGGCGTCGCGGTCGGGGTAGCGGCGAGCTCCGTCCTCGAGCATCGTCGCGAGCGTTAACACCGCGAACGCCTCCGATCAGCCGTCAGAACGTCTCTCCGGTGAGGCGCTCGTAGGCCTCAACATAAGTGGCCCGCGTCTGGTCGACAATCGCTGGCGGGAGCGGCGGTGGGGGCTCGCCCGACGCGCGGTCCCAATGCGCCTCGGCCGATGTGAGCCAGTCGCGAACGAACTGCTTGTCGTACGACGGCTGCGGCCGGCCCGGCCGCCATTTCGAAACGGGCCAGAACCGCGACGAGTCGGGCGTCAGGATCTCGTCGGCGAGAACGAGCGTGCCGTCGGGCCTGAGGCCGAGCTCGACCTTGGTGTCTGCCAGCAGGATGCCGCGCCGACGCGACCGCTCCTCGCCCCGCTCGTAGACCTTGAGAGTGACCTCGCGAAGCCGGCGCGCCATCTCGCCCCCGACGAGTCCGACGACCTCGTCGAACGTCATCGGCTCGTCGTGCTCTCCGAGCGGCGCCTTCGTCGTCGGTGTGAATATCGGCGTCGGGAGCCGCGAGCCCTCGATCAGGCCCTCCGGGAGAACGACCCCGCAGATCGCTCCGGTCGCCTGGTACTGCGACCAACCCGAACCGGCGAGATAGCCGCGCGCGACGCATTCGACCTTGACCATCGACAGCGGCTCGCACACCACGGCGCGGCCGTCCAGGCCGTCCGGCACATCGGTCGACAACACGTGGCTCGGAGCGATGTCGCCGAACTGGTCGAACCACCACAGGGACAGCTGGGTGAGAATCTTGCCCTTGTCGGGGATCTCGGGAGTGAGCACGAAGTCGTAGGCGGAGATGCGGTCGCTGGCGACCATCAGCAGCCGACCGTCGGGGTATTCGTAGAGGTCGCGGACCTTCCCGGAGTGCAAGCGCCGAAGACCGGCGACGTCCTGCGGCACCTCCATCTCGGGGGTCATGGACACCATCCTGCCCGCGTGGCGCTCTCGGTGACGAGGCGCCCACGTGTCAATTCCGTCGACCAGTCGGTGTATGTGCGAGCCGCAAGGCCGTCAGAGGCGGGTTTCGAGGCCCGGTCGGCGTCCGCTCAGAGAATCTCGGCCGGCCGGTACGCGGCGGCGTCGGGATTGTCGGCCACCAGGCGCTCGACCCGCGCGACCACGGCATCGACCTGCGCCCCGGCCGCGCCCGTGAACGACATCGGCTCGGCGACGAGGGCCGCAAGATCGGCTCGCGACAGGCCAAGCCGGTCGTCGGCAGCCAGCCGCTCGAAGAGATCGTTTCCGTCTGATCCCTTCTCGCGCATGGCCAGGGCGACCGTCACGGCGTGCTCCTTGATCGCCTCGTGCGCCGCCTCGCGCCCGACACCGCGGCGGACCGCCGCGACGAGCACCTTGGTCGTCGTCAGGAACGGCAGGTAGCGATCGACCTCGCGCTGCACGACCGCGGGAAACGCCCCGAACTCGCCAAGCACGGTCAGGAACGTCTCGAACAGCCCGTCGGCAGCGAAGAACGCGTCGGGCAATGCGACTCGGCGCACGACGCTGCACGAGACATCGCCTTCGTTCCATTGAGACCCCGACAGCTCCGACACCATCGCGACGTGGCCGCGCAGGATCACGGCGAGCCCGTTGACGCGCTCGCACGACCGCGTGTTCATCTTGTGCGGCATGGCACTCGAGCCCACCTGGCCCGGACGGAAGCCCTCGGTGACCAGCTCGGCCCCGGCCATCAGTCGGATGGTCGTGGCCAGGTTGCTCGGCGCCGCAACCGCCTGAAGGAGCGCCGACACGACAACGAAGTCGAGCGACCGCGGGTAGACCTGGCCGACGCTCGTCAAGGCCGAGCCGAAGCCAAGATGGCTCGCGACGGCTGCTTCGAGCGCCGCGACCTTCTCCGCGTCGCCGTCGAAGAGATCGAGTTGATCCTGAGCGGTCCCGACCGGGCCCTTCACGCCGCGAAGCGGATACCGGGCGATCAGCTCGTCGATCCGCTGCAGCGCCACGAGCAGTTCGTCGGCGGCCGAGGCGAATCGCTTTCCGAGCGTCGTCGCCTGGGCGGGGACGTTGTGTGTTCGCCCGGTCAACACGAGGTTTCGGTGCTGCGCGGCCAGTTCGGCCAGTCGGGCGGCGGTGGCGATCATCCTGACGCGGATGGCCCGAAGCGACTCGAGGATCTGGGCCTGCTCGACGTTCTCGGTCAGGTCCCGGCTGGTCATTCCCTTGTGGATGTGCTCGTGCCCGGCGAGTGCGCTGAACTCGTCGATCCGCGCCTTGACGTCGTGACGGGTGCGCTGCTCGCGGGCTGCAATCGACTCGAGGTCGACCTGCTCGACGACGGACTCGTATGCCTCGATCACACCGCCGGGCACATCGACACCGAGCTCGCGCTGCGCACGCAGGACGGCGATCCAGAGCCGACGCTCGGCGACGACCTTGTTTCGGGCCGACCAGATCTCACGCATCTGCTCCGACGCGTACCGCTGCGCCAACACGTTCGGGATCGTCACGCGTCCAGTATCTCGTCTCGGAGGGCGGGCCTGGCCGCGCCTAGTCGATCGAAGCGCGCTCGGCGATGTCGGTGCGGTATTGGGCACCGTCGAATGACACTGCGGCGACGCCTGCATAGGCCTTCTCGCGAGCGGTGGAGAGCGAGTCGCCGACACCGGTGACTGCGAGGACCCGCCCGCCGCTGACGACGAGCTCGTTGTCGGGACCGAGCGACGTGCCGGCGTGGAGGACGATGACGCCGTCGATGGCGTCTGCGGCGTCGACGCCGGTGATGACAGCCCCCTTCACCGGGCTGCCGGGGTAGCCGGCAGCAGCCATCGCAACGGCGACCGCGGCCTCCCCCGAGAACTCGAGCCGCGAGAAATCGTGCAGGCCGCCGGTGGCGGCCGCGTGCAGGGTCTGTCCCAGCGGGGATCGCAACAGCTCCAGCAGAGGCTGAGTCTCAGGATCGCCGAACCGTGCATTGAACTCCACCACGCGCAGGCCGCGGCTCGTGAGCGCCAGCCCGGCGTACAGCAACCCGATAAACGGGGTGCCTCGGCGAGCCAGCTCGTCGACGGCCGGCTGGAGCACGCGCTCAGCAGTCTCGGCGACGAGCCCCTCGGGCGCCCAGGGAAGCGACGCGTACGAGCCCATGCCGCCGGTGTTCGGACCCTCGTCGCCGTCACGCAGGCGCTTGAAGTCCTGCGCGGGCAGCATCGGCAGCACCCGCTCGCCGTCGGTGATGCCGAACAGCGACACCTCCGGGCCGTCGAGGTACTCCTCGATCACGACCCGTCCGCAACCGGCGGCGTGGGCGATGGCAGCCGCCCGGTCGGTGGTGACGACGACGCCTTTGCCTGCTGCCAGGCCGTCGTTCTTGACGACGTACGGCGGTCCGAAGGCGTCGAGGGCGTCCTCGACTTCGCTCGCGGTATCGCAGACTCGCGAGATTGCGGTGGGCACGTCAGCCGCCGCCATGATCTGCTTCGCGAACGCCTTCGACCCCTCGATAGCCGCCGCCTCCCGGCCAGGGCCGAACACCGCGAAGCCGGCGGCCCGCAGATCGTCGCCGACTCCCGCAACCAGAGGCGCCTCCGGCCCGACGACGACGAGGTCGGGGCTCAGCCGGGTCGCGAGACCGGCCACCGCAGAGCCGTCGAGCGCGTCGACGGAGTGGAGTTCGGCGACGGTCGCGATGCCCGGGTTGCCGGGAGCGGCATGGATGTCGTCGACCTCAGGATCGCGGGCTAAAGCGCGGGCCAGGGCGTGCTCTCGGCCGCCGTTACCGATCACGAGCACGCGCACGGGCCGACCCTATCGAGCCCGCGCCGGCGGCCGACAACGCCTGCATCCGGGGTGTCCGGATGGCTACAGCAGATCGTGCGCGACGACGGTCTCGTCGCGGCCGGGCCCGACGCCGATTGCCGAGATGCGCGCGCCCGACATCTCCTCGATCGCCGCGATGTACGCACGCGCGTTCGCGGGCAGGTCGCTGAGCGTCCGGGCCGCGGAGATGTCCTCCCACCAGCCCGGCAGCTCTTCGTAGATCGGCTTGGCGTGATGGAAGTCCGTCTGGTTGACCGGCATCTCGTCGTGCCGCACGCCGTCGACGTCGTAGGCGACGCAGACCGGCACCTTGTCGAGGCCGGTGAGGACGTCAAGCTTGGTCAGGACGAAGTCGGTGACACCGTTGACCCGTGCGGCATATCGCGCGATGACAGCGTCGTACCAGCCGCAACGACGAGGTCGGCCCGTGGTCGTGCCGTACTCAACGCCGGTCTTGCGGAGGAACTCGCCGCTGTCGTCGAAGAGCTCGGTCGGGAACGGGCCTGAGCCGACGCGCGTCGTGTACGCCTTGACGATCGCGATGACCCGCTCGATCGCGGTCGGAGGGATGCCAGAGCCCGTGCACGCACCGCCTGCTGTCGCCGAGGACGACGTCACGAAGGGGTAGGTGCCGTGGTCGACGTCGAGAAGCGTGGCCTGACCCGCCTCGAGCAGCACCGTCTCGCCGGCGGCCAGCGCCTGGTTGAGCACCAGACCGGTGTCGGCGACCAGGGGGTCGAGTCGGTCGCGATACGACGTGAGCTCGCCGACGATCTCGTCGACCGACACCGCGCGCCGGTTGTAGATCTTCGCGAGGACTTGGTTCTTGAGCTCGAGCGTGCCCTCGACCTTCTGGCGGAGGATCTTCTCGTCGAAGATGTCTTGCACCCGGATCCCGATGCGGTTCATCTTGTCGGCGTACGTCGGTCCGATCCCGCGGCCGGTCGTGCCGATTCGGCTCGAGCCGAGGAATCGCTCAGTCACCTTGTCGAGGGTCCGGTTGTACTCGGGGATCACGTGGGCGTTCGCGCTGACGATCAGCCGCGAAGTGTCGATGCCGCGCGCGTCGAGTCCGTCGAGCTCATCGAAGAGGACCCCGAGATCGACGACGACGCCGTTGCCGATCACCGGCACACATCCGGGGGTCAGAATGCCGCTCGGCAGGAGGTGCAGCGCGTACTTCTCGTCTCCGATGACGACGGTGTGGCCGGCGTTGTTGCCGCCGTTGAACTTGACGACGTAGTCGACCCGGCTGCCGAGCAAGTCGGTCGCCTTGCCCTTGCCCTCATCACCCCACTGGGCGCCGACAATGACGACTGCGGGCATGTGCGCACCCTTCTCTCTGATCTGTCTCGCACACCGACTGCCGCAGGCTGATGCCTGCGGACGAACACGAAAGCCCCGCTGCAATCACAGCGAGGGCTTGTTGCGGCTGCATCGTAGCGAAACGAGACCCTGCTAGGGCAATCGCGAATAGCGGCCACCTGCCGTGCTGAATCCCTTACTAGGGTCGCTGCGGTGAGGTCCGCGCTCCTGATCGCCAACAAGGCTGCCGGGTCGAGTGACCAGGCATCGATTCAAGCGGCGGTCGAACGACTCGAGCACGAAGGTGTGGGCCTCGAGGTCGCGGCAACCGAAGACCCCGCCGATCTCGACGTGGCGCTCGACCGACGGGGCACCCGCGATGTCATCGTCGTCGGCGGAGACGGAAGCCTCCATGCCGTCGTTGCGGCGCTCGCGGGTCGACAGGAGCTCGACCAGCTCACTCTCGGGCTCATTCCGCTCGGGACCGGAAACGACTTTGCTCGCAGCGTCGGCGTACCTCTCGAACCGACCGCGGCTGCGGTTGTCTGCGCGAGCGGCGCGGCGCACGCGCTCGACATAATCGTCGACGACGAAGGCGGCATCGTCGTCAACGCCGCCAACCTGGGCATCGGCGCCGAAGCGAGTCGACACGCGAGTGACCTCAAGCCAAGGCTCGGTCGCGTGGCGTACCCGATCGGTGCGCTCGCGGCTGGTGTCTCGACCAAGGGACTGCGGCTGCGCGTCGAGGCAGACGGCGTTGTCGTCGCCGACGGCTCCGCGCGGGTGCTCCAGGTCGGTGTGGGAAACGGGCCCTTCGTCGGCGGCGGCACGCCACTCACACCCCGCGCACGACCATCCGACGGACAGATCGACGTCGTCGTCTCGTTCGCGGTCGGTCCACTTCGACGGCTTGCCTACGCAATCCAGGTCAAGCTCGGCCGACACCTCGATCGACGCGATGTCTTGTGGGTGCGAGCCAAGGCCGTCCGGGTGTCCGGCGAGGAGTACTGGTGCAGCTCGGACGGCGAGCAGTCCGGCCCGCTCACCGACCGAACGTGGTCGGTGCTGCCGCGAGCGCTGCGGATGGCATTGCCTTCCGAGAGCGACATCTGACTGCGGCGATCGATCAGAGC
Source organism: Nocardioidaceae bacterium (assembly GCA_035473375.1). Classification (GTDB taxonomy): domain Bacteria; phylum Actinomycetota; class Actinomycetes; order Propionibacteriales; family Nocardioidaceae; genus DATIOH01. The sequence goes on from DATIOH010000013.1 coordinate 10,741, forward strand.
CACCCGCGCCGCGCGGCTTCAACACCAGCCTGGAAACGCGAGTCGACGCCCAGCTCCGCCATCAGCGCCGCGATGCGGCGACGCACAGTCCGCAGCGAGAGGCCGGCGGCTCGGGCGATCTGCTCGTCTTTCACTCCGCCGGCTAACAGGTCGAGCAGCTGTCGCCGCTCGGCGTCGGGGGCTTGGTCGTCATCGTGTCCCGGGACCGGCGTTCCGCGCCGCCATAGCTCTTCGAACAACACCCGGCTCGCCTGGACGATTGCCGCGTCGCGCAGCAGGAGGGCCGCTCCCACCGGCCCACCGCCCCATTGCTCGGGCAGCACGACGGCGTCGCCGCCGAAGACGGCAAGCCGTGACGGCACCTCGGAGAGCATTCGAATCCGCTCGCCGGCACGGACCCGTGAGGCGACGGAGTCGTGAGGTGCACCGACAACTGCGACGGGATAGATCGACCGCGACGGTCGCCCGGCGCTCACCGCGGCGACGACGTGCCGGTCGACTTGCAAGCCATCTGGCTGCCGCCACTGGTCGGGGCGCAGGAACAGCATCTCGCCGGACGTCGTCGCGACCAATGTCTCGAGCACCTCGACGAGCTGCGGGCCGGGGATCACGTCGACGGGCACCGGGGACCACGCCGCGCGCCGTGACACCTGATGTTCAAGGACGTATCGCCGAAGCTCGGCCTCGACCTGCTCGAGACCACGAGCAGCCTCGGCGATCCGGCGCGACTCGCGCGCGACGTTCTTGCGCAGGGCGAACGACGGGGGCTCGGGCCGGACGATGTTGTCGGCGACGCGCACCAGGTCGCGCTCAATGAGCGGTTCGAGGTCGCCGCGCAGGTCGTCGGCTGACCGGCCCGTCGTCAGGCTGAGCTGCTCGATGCTCAGGCCGGGTCCTCGCAGCACGGCGCGGTACACCCGCTCGCTGGCGACACTGATTCCCAGGGCAGCGAGCGGCGATGTGCCGAGATCCGTGGCGTTCGGACCGGAGATTCGACGAATCCCGTCGTCCATTCCGGCAGGTTAGAGCCAATGGCATGAACGTGCCACCCTGGCGGCCACGCACCGTGCACAATAAGTGACACAAGAGCGCAGCAGCGGAATCGAAGCAGGGGACGATTCCGTGGTTGCGTTCTTGTATTTCGGGCCACTTTCTTGGCCCCACCTCTCGAAGGCGCAAGAAAGCACGAGCCGAACGCCGTGGCCCGGCCTGCGTCGAGGTTGCGTGCCATCGGCAAGATGGGCGTATGACGTTCGACAACCTCCTCGGCGGGCCGCCGCCGACTCTTCTGCCCACGGACCCCGCAGCGTCCGCCCTCGACGCCGGCGACGAGCCGCGCAAGGTCGCAGCGGCTCATCCCGCCTCCTCGCTTGCGTGGGCAGCGGCCGCGGAGTCAGCTCTCGCCGACAACGACGACGTCGTCGGCTACGCCTTCGCCAGGGTCGGCTACCACCGCGGACTCGACGCACTGCGTCGGAACGGATGGAAGGGGCACGGGCCGATCCCGTGGAGCCATGAGCCCAATCAGGGATTCCTCCGATCGCTTGGAGCGCTGGCGACCGCGTCCGACCG
>DATIOH010000014.1:0-3096 GCA_035473375.1 Nocardioidaceae bacterium
CGACGACCGGCCCAAGCGGGCTGAGCGAGCAGGCGGCGCAGATCGCCGCGGGCTACACGTTCGAGGGCACCGCCCTGCAGCTCGGCCGGCTGCTCGAGGGCGACGCGGTCAGCCCGGTCGACATCGTGATCCCGCTCGCGATGCTCAACCGGCACGGTCTGATCGCCGGGGCGACCGGCACGGGCAAGACGAAGACGCTGCAGATGCTCGCCGAGCAGCTGAGTGCGAACGGCGTGCCCGTCTTCGCGGCCGACATCAAGGGCGACCTATCGGGCCTCGCGACGGCCGGCGTAAGCGACGACCGGCTGCTGGCACGGACGTCGTCGCTCGGCCAGGACTGGAAGGCGACGGCGTTTCCGGTCGAGTTCCTGGCACTCGGCGGGGTCGGCCAGGGCACACCGATCCGCGTGACGATGACGGCGTTCGGCCCGACCCTGCTCGCCAAGGTGCTCGACCTCAACGCGACCCAGGAGTCGTCGCTCGAGCTCGTCTTTCACTACGCCGACAAGGCCGGACTTCCGCTGCTCGACCTCGACGACCTCCGCTCGGTCGTGTCGTTCCTCGTCAGCGACGAGGGCAAGCCCGAGCTGAAGGCCCTCGGCGGGCTGTCGTCGGCGACTGCCGGCGTGATCCTGCGCGAGTTGATCGGGTTCGCCGACCAAGGAGCCGACGCGTTCTTCGGAGAGCCCGAGTTCGACACTCACGACCTGCTGCGCGTCGACCCCGACGGCCGCGGCGTCATCACCTTGCTCGAGTTGCCAAACCTCCAGGACCGGCCCGCGGTCTTCTCGACGTTCATGATGTGGCTGCTGGCCGATCTCTTCCACGACCTGCCCGAGGTCGGCGACGCGGAGAAGCCGTCGCTGGTCTTCTTCTTCGACGAGGCGCACCTGCTGTTCGAGAGCTCGTCCAAGGCGTTCCTCGACGCGATCGAGCAGACCGTCCGGCTGATCCGGTCGAAGGGCGTCGGCGTGTTCTTCGTGACGCAAAGCCCGACGGACGTCCCCGACGCCGTCCTCGCGCAGGTGGGCTCGAGGGTTCAGCACCAGCTGCGGGCACACACGCCAAACGACGCCAAGGCCCTGCGAGCGACCGTGCGCACCTACCCCGAGTCGCAGTACGACCTCGAGAAGACACTGACCTCGCTGGGGATCGGCGAGGCCATCGTGACCGTCATGAGCGATCGGGGTGCGCCGACCCCGGTCGCCTGGACCCGCCTGCGTGCGCCGGAGTCGTCGATGTCGCCCAGCACGCCCGAGACGTTCCAGTCGCGCATCGCCGCGTCCGCGCTGCAGGCGAAGTACGGGACGGCGGTCGACCGCGACTCTGCGCAGGAGATGCTCGCCAAGCGCATGGACGCGGCTGCGGCGCAGCGATCGTCCGAGGAGGCAGCAACGAGCAAGCCGAAGCCGAAGTCGACCTCGAAGTCGGGGACCAGCCGTCGCACCGGCGACGAGCAGCCGTCGTCCGACGGGGGAGTGATCGGCGACATCGCGAACAGCAAGGAGTTCAAGGACTTCGTCCGCGACTCCGGCCGCACCCTCGTGAAGGAGATCGCCCGCGGCGTGTTCAAGATCGGGCGTCGCTGAGGTGAGCCGATGAAGACGATGGGGCTCCTCGGCGGAATGAGCTGGGAGAGCACGGCCGAGTACTACCGGCTCGCCAATGAAACCGTCCGCGAGCGGCTGGGCGGCCTTCACTCGGCGCGTTGTGTGATGTTGTCAGTTGACTTCGCCGACATCGAGGCGATGCAAGCCGAGGGCAGATGGGACGAGGCGGGCGACGCGCTCGCGGCCGAGGCGAGGCGGCTGCAGGCCGGGGGAGCCGACTTCCTGGTGCTCTGCACCAACACCATGCACAAGGTGGCGGCGCAGATCGAGGCCGCGATCGACATCCCGATGGTCAACCTGGCCGACACGACCGCCGGCGCGGTGCTCGCGGCCGGCCTGACCCGGGTTGGGCTGCTCGGCACCCGATTCACCATGGAGCAGTCGTTCTACCGCGACCGTCTGGCCAGCCACGGGCTCGACGTCGTTGTTCCCGAGCCTGCCGACATCGCGACGGTCAACCGGGTGATCTACGACGAGCTGTGCCTCGGCATCGTGCGAGACGAGTCGCGAGCGGAGTACCTCGAGGTGATCGACCGATTGATCGGTGCGGGAGCCGAGGGCATCGTGCTCGGCTGCACCGAGATCGAACTGCTGGTCGGCCCCGACGACATCGCGTGTCCGGCCTTTCCCACGACCCGTATCCACGTCGAGGCCGCCGTCGACCTTGCCTTGGCCTGAGGCCTGTCAGTGCAAGGCGTCGATAACGGCGTAAAACGTGCGTATCGACCGTCTTAGGGGCCCTGCCTAGGGAAGCGGCGGGTCGAATACTGGGCGCCGTACCGATACGACGGCCGGTGCCTTAGGGCGAGTGTTATCGCTATGAACGCGACACAGACCGTCGAAATCCGGCGCCTTCGGCCTCATGAGGCCGGCGACGCTGTCGACGCTGTGTTCGCGGGAATGTCCGACGAGAGCCGGCGGCTTCGATTCCACCTGCCGATCACCCGGCTGCCTGCGTACTTCCGCCAGGAGCTGGTCCGGCTCGACGGCCACACCCGCGCCGCTGTGGTTGCCCGCGTCGACGACACCCCCGTCGGGGTCGGGCGGATCGCTGCACTGTCGGCCACCCAGGCCGAGGTCGCCGTCGCCATCGTCGACGAGTGGCACGGCCACGGCATCGGCCGCAAGCTGCTGTCGGCCGCGGCCGACCTCGCCGCCGACATCGGGTACCGCGAGCTCGTCGCCGACGTCCTCGCCGAGAACACCGCAATGCTCAAGGTCTTGGACAGCGTCTTCCCGGGCTCGCGTCGAGAGCGCCGCAGCGGAGTGATCCGCGTGGTCGTGACGCTCAACGCAGACGCCGCCGGCGCCGACGCGTTGCTCGAGCCCGCCCTCGCCTTCGCCAGCTGACGCGCGAGCGGTCACGTTCTGCGCGCGAGCGGTCACGTTGTCTGTGCGAGCGGTCAGGTTCTCCGCGCGTGCCGCCAGGCTCCCGGCATGAGCGGTGGCGTCGATAGTGGCGGAGGTGCCGGAAGCTATTCGAACT
>DATIOH010000015.1:0-4169 GCA_035473375.1 Nocardioidaceae bacterium
TTCGCATCGATCAGCTCGACGCCGGAGCCACGACGTTCGGCCGCGACGTCATGGAGCATCCGGGCGCAGCCGCCGTCGTGGCGCTTGACGACGACGAGCGAGTGCTGATCGTCCGGCAATACCGACACGCGGCGCAGCGGCGCATGGTCGAGATTCCTGCCGGACTGCTCGACGTCGATGGCGAGAGTCCGCTCGAGGCGGCCAAGCGCGAGCTGCGCGAAGAAGGGCTGACCGAGGCGGCATCGTGGCGGCCGCTGTTCACCCTGACTCCGCAGCCCGGCATCAGCACGGAGCAGGTCCATGTCTTCCTCGCCGAGCAGACCTCCGAGTCAGCGGCGCCGGATGGTTTCGAGCCCGAGCACGAGGAGGCATCGATGACTCGCGAGTGGGTGCCGCTCGCCGACGTGGTCGACGCTGTGCTCGCGGGGCGGGTCACGAACGCGCTCACGGTGGCCGGATCACTTGCCGTCTGGCACCTTCGCCACGGATAGAGTCGTCACGGTGCCCTGAGACTGCTGATTCCGTTGTCGGCAGGTTCCATGACGGCCCGATCATGCAGTAAGTTCGTGCCAACATCGGCACAAAGACGTGCCCCGGTCCTGGAAGAGTGAGGCAGATGAAGGTCGGCATCCCGAAGGAAGTCAAGAACCACGAGTACCGGGTGGCGATCACGCCCATCGGAGTGCACGAGTTGGCCGCGCACGGTCACGAGGTCTACATCCAGGAGGGCGCCGGGCTCGGCTCGCTGATCAGCGACGATGAGTACGTTGCCGCCGGCGCCAAGATCCTCCCCGACGCCGACGAGACATGGGGCGTCGCCGACATGGTGCTCAAGGTCAAGGAGCCCGTGGCCGAGGAGTATCACCGGCTGCGCGAGGGGCTCACCCTCTTCACGTATCTCCACCTCGCGGCCGACCGGCCGCTCACCGAGGAGCTCGTCCGCACGAAGACCACCGGCATCGCCTACGAGACGGTGCAGCTGCCGTCGGGCGGCCTTCCGCTGCTCTACCCGATGTCGGAGGTGGCGGGCTGCCTGGCACCCCAGGTCGGCGCCTACTCGATGATGAAGGCGCAGGGCGGCCGCGGCGTGCTCATGGGCGGCGTCGGCGGAGTGGCGAACGCCAAGGTCGTCATCATCGGAGCCGGCGTGTCCGGTCAGAACGCCGCAAACATCGCCCTCGGCATGGGAGCCGACGTCACGCTGCTCGACACCGACCTCGACAAGCTCCGGATGTCGTTCTGGCGCTACAACAACCGCGTGCACGGGCTCGCGTCGTCGAAGCTGGCCATCCAGCAGCAGGTGATCGAGGCCGACATGGTCATCGGCGCGGTCCTGATCCCGGGTGCGAAGGCACCGACGCTCGTCTCCAACGCGCTCGTCGCGCAGATGAAGCCGGGCTCGGTCCTCGTCGACATCGCGGTCGACCAAGGCGGCTGCTTCGAGGACACCCACCCCACGACCCACGCAGATCCGACCTATCCCGTCCACAACTCGATCTTCTACTGCGTCGCGAACATGCCGGGCGCGGTGCCGAACACGTCGACGTACGCGCTGACGAACGCGACGCTGCCGTATGTCGTCGCGGTTGCCGACAAGGGCTGGGAGAAGGCGCTGCGCGACGACCACTCACTCGCGCTCGGCCTCAACACCTTCGGCGGCGCCCTGACCTACGAGCCGGTCGCCGCAGCGCATGAGTTGCCGTACAAGAAGCTCGACGAGGTGCTCGGCTGAGCAACGCACCGCCGGCGGCGGCGGTCCAGACCTACCTCGACCACCTGTCGGTCGAGCGGGGACTTGCTGTCAACACCCTCAAGTCGTACCGGCGCGATCTGCGCCGCTACCTCGAGTTCCTCGATGAGCGCGACGTCGCCGATCTCGGCGGAGTCGGCGAGCAGGACGTCGCCGACTTCCTGATGCGGCTGCGCGAGGGCGACGAGGACCATCAGCCGCTCGCGGCGGGCAGCGCCGCCCGAACGCTGGTCGCGGTCCGAGGCCTGCACAAGTTCGCGGTCCGCGAAGGTGTCGCCGAGGCAGACCCGGCGGTCGAGGTGCGACCGCCGGCTCCGCCGAAACGCCTGCCGAAGGCGCTCCCGCTCGACGACGTCGAGAAGATTCTCGAGGCCGCCGGCAGCGCGGGCACGACGCTCGCCAAACGTGACCGCGCCCTTCTCGAGGTGCTCTACGGCACGGGCGCGCGGATCTCTGAGGCGGTCGGGCTCGATGTCGACGACCTCGACCTTCAGGAGGGCGCCGCTCGGCTGAGCGGTAAGGGCGGGAAGCAGCGGGTTGTGCCCGTCGGCTCGTACGCCGTCCGTGCCGTCGGCGACTATCTGACCGCCGCGCGCCCCGGGCTGGTCGCGGCCGGACGCGGAACGCCGGCCTTGTTCCTCAACGCGCGGGGCGGCCGGCTGTCGCGGCAGTCGGCGTGGACGGTTCTGCGGCGCGCCGCTGAGCGGGCCGGCGTCAAGACGGACGTCTCGCCGCACACGCTGCGGCACTCGTTCGCCACCCATCTGCTCGACGGAGGAGCCGATGTCAGGGTCGTGCAAGAGCTGCTCGGGCACGCGTCGGTGACGACCACTCAGATCTACACGCTCGTGACCGTCGAGCGGCTCCGCGAGGTCTACGCGACGTCGCATCCGCGGGCGCTCGACGGCTGACGACCCACAGGACCCGGCAAGATGGATCCATATTGCATAAGGCTGTTGGTGGGGTGTCGGCGTGGCGTCCAGGGTCGGCGGAGACCGCTGCGTAGGGTCGTCAAGCAAGGAGATTTGTCGACAGTTTTTGTGAGGGAGCGGGCGCCGTGAGTGAACCCGGCTACGAGACACAACCGCCGCAAGAGCACGATCCGGGCGCTGAGCTCGACGTTGCGGCACCGAAGCGCGGTCAGGAGTTCGGGTACGCCTACGCGCCGCGGCACGACGCCGCCCACCGCGCCGCCGAAGAGCCGACCGACGAGCATGGCGTCGGGTTCCTCGAGCGGATCTTCCGTCGTCAACCCGCCGACCTCGACACCGATCATGCCCCGGCGCCACCCGGCACCGGCGGTGCGATGGCCGAGAGGATGGGTGCCGAGGCGCGTGCTGCGAGCACGGAGACGACCGAGGTCACCCAGTCGCCGCAGCCTGCGGCGACCGCCCCGCTGCCTGAGCCCGCCGCACGCACAGCGGCGCCGATGACCCGAACCGCGCCCTCGGTGCCCGTGCCCCGCGACCGCAGTGGTCTGGTCGACTCCAAGGCCGCCGGCGTTCTCGAGCAACCGTCGGCCGAGCTTGGCCCGACCGGTCGCCCGCTGCCCAACTTCCCGATCCCGGCTCCGATCGAGCACCACGGCAGGGCGATGGTCGTGGCCCTCTGCAATCAAAAGGGCGGCGTCGGCAAGACGACGACAACGATCAACCTCGGCGCGGCCCTCGCCGAGTATGGCCAGCGCGTCCTGCTCGTCGACTTCGACCCGCAGGCGTCGATGACGGTCGGCCTCGGCTTCAACCCGCACGACATGCAGACGACCATCTACCACGTGATGATGGAGCGCGAGGTGTCGGTCACCGATGCCATCGTCCAGACCAGCGTCCCTGGCCTCGACCTCGTCCCGTCGAACATCGACTTCGCCGGAGCCGAGATGCAGCTCATCAACGAAGTCGGTCGCGAGCAGGTGCTCGACCGGGCGCTGCGCCCGGCCCGCAAGGAGTACGACGTCATCCTGATCGACTGCCAGCCGTCGCTGGGCCTTCTCACGGTCAACGCGCTCGCTGCCTCGGCCGGGGTCATCATCCCGCTCGAGTGCGAGTACTTCGCGCTGCGGGGAGTCGCGCTCCTCAAGGGGACGATCGACAAGGTGCAAGACCGCATCAACCCCGATCTCGAGATCATCGGCCTGCTCGGCACGATGTACGACGGTCGCACCCTGCACAGCCGCGAGGTGCTGGCCACCCTCGTCGACGGATGGGGCGACAGCGTGTTCCACACCGTGATCCGGCGGACGGTGAAGTTCTCCGAGGCCACGGTGGCCGGCGAACCGCTGCTCGCCTATGCCGGCACGTCGACCGGCGCGGAGTCCTACCGGCAGTTGGCTCGGGAGGTGCTGGACAGATGTCACGCCGGGTGAGCCTGCCCGGGGCGGACGAACTGTTCCGCCCCACGAAACCGCTGCCCGACGTCGACC
>DATIOH010000016.1:0-4315 GCA_035473375.1 Nocardioidaceae bacterium
ACGACAGTGCTCAACCTGCTGTCGGTGGGTGCGGCTTTCGGAGTGTTGACGCTCGTCTTCCAGAACACCTGGGCCGAGGGCCTGCTCGGCTTCCAGTCGAGCGGCTTCGTGGTCGACTGGATCCCGCTGTTCATGTTCACCGTGCTCATAGGACTGTCGATGGACTACCACGTGTTCGTCCTGAGCCGGATTCGCGAGGGCGTCGCCCGCGGCCTGCCGCCGCGGCTGGCGGTCGAGGCGGGCGTGTCGGAGACGGCGGGCGTCGTCACGAGCGCGGCGACCGTCATGGTCTCGGTGTTCGCGGTCTTCGCGACTCTGAGCCTGCTTGAGATGAAGCAGATGGGCGTCGGCCTCGCCGTCGCGGTGCTCCTGGACGCGACGCTCGTCCGCGTGGTCATGCTGCCGTCGCTGCTGGTGCTTCTCGGCCGCGCAGCGTGGTGGCCGGCGCGTCCGCGTCAGGTTCAGCTGGAGCAGGTCCGCGAGCCCGAGCTCGAACTGCAGGCGACGCGTTAGGCGATCGCGCAGCACGAAGATCCGACGTCCACGGGGCTGTCCGCACCGTGGACGTCGGATCTTCGTCAGATACCCGTGCTACTTGTCGAGGTAGTCGGTCGTCGCGACGACGCTGGCTGCCTCGTCGGCAGCCGGCTCGGCAATGGCGACCGGGGTGCTCTGTGCTCCGTCGGCTCCCTCGGTTCCTTCGGCTCCCTCGGCAGTCGCGTTGGGGTCGCCGTAGGTGCCGTCGGGAAGGAGTGTCTTGAGCTCGACGGCGTCGCCCGCGGAGTCGGTGACGACCGCGCTCTCGACGACGAGCGCGAGTGCCTTGCCGCGTCGGACCTCGGCGACGTACTCAGGCACGTGGTTGTGCTCCATTGCGTGCCGGATGTACGCGTCGGGCGACTGCCCGGACTGCTGCGCGCGGCGCAGCATGTGCTCGGTCAGCTCTTGCTCGCTGACGGCGAGCGACTCGGCCGTGGCGATATCGTCGAGGACGAACTGCGCTGCCATCGAGTCGCGAACTCGCTTGTCGAGGTCTTGCGCGAACTCGTCGGCGCTCTGCCCCTCGGACTCGAGGTACTCCTCCTCGGTCAGCCCGGCATAGGCCAGCTGCTGCTCGATCGAGCCGCGTCGTTCGAGCAGCTCGTCGGACACCGCCGCCTCGGGCAGCGGCACCTCGACCATCGTCAGCAGCTTCTCGAGCACAGCGTCGCGGGCCGCCCCGGCCTGCTCGAGTCGGGAGCCGCGCGTGAGCCGCTCGCCGATGTCGGCGCGCAGCTCGTCGACCGTGTCGAACTCAGACGCCGTCTGCGCGAACTCGTCGTCGAGCTCGGGGAGCTCCTGCTCCTTGACAGCCGTGACCTTCACGGTGACGTCGACGGTCTGGTCTTTGTAGACCCCACCGACCAGGGTCGACTGGAACGTCGCTTCGTCGCCGGCCGAGAGCCCGACCAGGGCCTCGTCGAGTCCCTCGAGCATCGTCGCCCGGCCGACCTGGTAGCTCATGCCGGTCGCCTGCGCCTCCTCGATCGCCTCGCCGTCCTTGGACGCCGACAGGTCGATCGTGACGAAGTCGCCGTCGGCGGCTGCCCGCTCGACGGGCGTGAGCGAGCCGAAGCGCACTCGCAATGCCTCGACCTGCTCGTCGATCTGCTCGTCGGAGACGTCGATCGCCGGCACCTCGGCCTCGATGCCGGTGTAGTCGGGCAGCGTGATCTGGGGCTTGACGTCGAGCTCGGCGGTGAAGTTGAGGTCGACGCCGTCCTCGACCTCGCCCAGGTCGAGCTCGGGCTGACCAAGCGGCACGATGTTGTTCTCTTGCAGCGCCTGGATGTAGAAGCCCGGCAGCGCGTCGTTGACTGCCTCGCCGAGCACGACGTCGCGGCCGACCCGCTGGTCGATGACGGGCGCCGGCACCTTGCCTTTGCGGAAGCCGGGCACGGTCATCTGCTGCCCGATCTTCTTGTAGGCGGCGTCGATCGTGGGCCCAAGCTCTTCGAACGGCACCTCGACGGTGAGCTTGACTCGCGTCGGGTTCAGGGTCTCGACGGCGCTCTTCACCGCTGTGTCTCCTCAAGCGAAGGGGAAATCCGTGAATCGGGATTACGTCGCACGACTGGCAACCGACCCAGCGTACCGACGAGGCAGACGGTGAAGAAATCGAGCAGACGTCGTCCGCGTCCTCACCAGCTTGGATGTCGTCGGGCGACGCAACTCCGGACGCGTTCCCGACGTGAGCCCTCGGCTCGGTCAGCCCCGCGCCATCGAGTCGACGCAGACCGTGATCGCCAGGATCAGCGGGACGTCCTGGCCCTCGGCCATGTGAACGCCGTACGAGTCACGAACCCGGAACCACTTCTTTGACACCTGGGCGACGGTGTCGCCGTCGCGCTCGATCTCGTACTCGTGGTCGACGATGTTGCCGTGGGCCTTGAGCTTCTCGCCGCCGTCGACCTCGATGACGTAGTGGTCGCGGATGCCTATCAGGCGCTTGTGAACGGTCGCCTTGGTGTCGCCGCGCTCGATGGTCATCTTGTCGCGGACGCTGAGCTTCTTCTCCTGGATCTTCGCCACCTCGTCGCCGCTCGCGTCCTCGAGGATAAACGTGTCGCGCGCCCGGATCGCCTTGCCGTTGACCTTATACACCTTGGTGCCGTTGTCATCGTCGATCCAGAAGTCGTCACCGATCGCAATCAACTTCTCGCGCATCTGGAACTTCGGGCCGTCGAGGCCTCGGTTGCGGAGCCGCATCGTCGTCTCCCGCCTTGCAGATGATGACCCCGGTCGTCTGGGGCCTGGCCCATCGAGCGTAGACCCGCTTCGGGAACCAAGCGATAGGGACTGAACACACCAGGACGACCCGGTCGCCGCGGCGGGCGCCGCGCCCACTTGGAGAGCTTGTGAGTCCTCTGGCGCGTGAGTGGCACGCGGCCCAGAGGGTAGGCCGAAACGGCTCCTAACCTGCGCATAATCGAGTCGGGGCGACAGGACTCGAACCTGCGATCTCCTGCTCCCAAAGCAGGCGCGCTAGCCACTACGCCACGCCCCGGAATTGCCCGGTGAGTCTAGGCCATCGGCCACACCGAGCCGCGTCCGTTTCCACTGAACGCTCCCAGGACCCTTTTCCAGTGCGTACGGACGGGTCGCCACCGATTTGAGCCGCCTGGCAGCATGGAGGTGGATCGCGGCGCGACGACTCGGCGTCCGCCCAATCCCCGGACGACCCAACCCACGAATGAAAGCCGAGGCATCGATGGCTGGTTGCGCACATCTCGACGAGGTCGACGCGACGCTCGAACCCTCGTCGACGGGCTGCGAGGACTGCTTGCGGCTCGGCGGGTCCTGGGTGCACCTGCGGATGTGCCGCGACTGCGGCCACGTCGGCTGCTGCGCCTCCTCCCCCGCGCGTCACGCGACAGCGCACAACCGCGAGTCCGGACACCCCCTCGTGTCGTCGTACGAGCCGGGCGAGGACTGGTGGTGGTGCTACGCCGACGCCCTCGCCTTCGAGGTCCCGCCGCTCCCGAGCTTTAGTCACCCATGAGCGAGCCGAACGACCCAGCCGAGCGGCCGGCAGGCGACCCGCTCGCCGCTGATCCCACAGCCGCGCGGCCGGCGATCCTCACCGTCGACGACGACCAGAGCGTGTCGCGCGCAGTCGCCCGCGACCTTCGGGCCCGCTATGGCGCGACGCACCGAGTGCTCCGCGCATCGTCGGGAGGCGAGGGCCTCGAGGCCCTGCGTGACGTGAAGGTCCGCGGCGGCCGGGTGGCGGTGCTGCTCGCCGACTACCGGATGCCCGAGATGAGCGGGATCGAGTTTCTGGAGGAGGCACTTCGGCTGTTCCCGCGGGCTCGGCGCGCGCTGCTGACGGCGTACGCCGACACGCAGGCAGCGATCGCGGCGATCAACGTGGTCGACGTCGATCACTACCTGCTCAAGCCGTGGGACCCACCCGAGGAGAAGCTCTACCCGGTGGTCGACGCGATGCTCGAGTCGTACGCACGCGAGCCCGACACCGACATCCACGAGACGAAGGTGATCGGTCACCGATGGTCGCCGCCGTCATACGAGATGCGCGACTTCCTCGCCCGCAATGCCGTGCCGTACAAGTGGTTCGCGGCCGACGAGCCAGAGGGGGCCCGACTGCTGCAGGCGGCCGGCGTCGGGTCGGACCGGCTGCCGGTCGTCATTACGCCCGATGCCGAGATCCTCGTCTCCCCCTCGGCCGAGCAGGTCGCCGGAACCGTCGGCATGGCGACGGCGCCCGCAACGGACTTCTACGACCTGGTGGTCGTCGGCGGTGGACCCGCGGGCC
>DATIOH010000017.1:0-6092 GCA_035473375.1 Nocardioidaceae bacterium
CTCCCGAACAGGTTCATTGCCCCGATGATCTGGTTCCGCAGCCGCATCGGAAAGGCGTGGACGGAACGGTATCCGGCCTCGACCGCACGTGGTGCGAAGTGCGGCCACCGGCCAGCAGCCGTCGTGAGGTCGGCGTTGACAACGGGCGCACCCTGCCGGTAGCAGTCCTGGCACGGCCCCTCCAGGGCCTGCACTTGGAAGAGCTCGATCATCTCGGCGCGCTCGTCGGAGGCCGCCATCAACTGCAGGCGGCCACGGTGGTCAGCTAACAGCAGGCCAGCCGCGCGGGCGTCGACCAGGTCTGAGGTATGGGCTGTGACGGTGGCGAGGAACTCGATCAGGTCGAAGTCGTCGACGAGCGTGTCGGCGACGTCCACGAATATCTCGGCCAAGCGTTCGACTGCAATCATCCCGATCTCCGCAACATGCCATTCCCGAGGGCTTGCGGCCCGATACGCGGCGCGGCAACCGGCGGAAGCGGGCTCACAACTCATCGTGCTCTAGCGTCAGCCTACGCGCGATGACATCGCTTGCCACCTCCGCGATGTCGCGGTCGTGCGCGAAGGCGTACGCGCGCAGCAGCATCAGCGCGCGCTCGGCGCTGATTCCGAGCTGGACCGTCAGCATCCCCTGCGCCTGATACACCTCGAGTCGGCTCTCGGCCACGTCGTCAGCGAAGACGACGAGCTCGGCCGCGTCGTCGGTGGTGTCGAGGACGGCGTGGGTCGCGGCGTCGGCGTAAGTCAGCGCCCGAGCCATCGTCCACGCCGTCAGCGCACCCCGCTCTGCTCGATACACATCGAGCGCGCCGAGCCGCGCCACGCCCACTTGCAGCGGGAACGCGAAGACCGCCCGCACGCCGTGCTCGCCGGCGGCCGAGGCGTAGACGGGCCAGATGGTCGCCGCGGCCTCGTCCAGGTCTGCGACCAGTACGGGTCGACGTGAGCCGAATGCGGCCAGACATGGCCCCTCGCCGAGCGTGAACTGGAGGTCCTCGACGGTAGCGATGGCGGCTTCGGAGGCGGCCGCCGTCATCAGGCCGCCGTCGGCGACAAGGCTGATTCCGACGCCGCTGGCAGGCAGGTCGCGGGAGGCGGCCCGGCACAGGCGGGACAGCAGGCCGACGATGCCGGGTCCGTCGTCAGCCGCCGCTGGCTCGTCCGCGACGGCCGCGCGCACCGTCTCCAGATGGTCGTCGGGCATCGTCATTGCGCCGTTGGGACGGCGGCTCGAGTATGACGTCTGCCGTGCATCCGCACCGCTCGACCTTCCCGGACGAGCCTGCCGGGTCCGGGGCAGTACCAATCCACCTTCGGTAGGTGATCACCGTACCCTCGTCGGCCGCATCCATTCCTCCGGCACGGCGCACCCGTGGGAAGACGCGATCCCGCGGAGTAAGCCGTCCTGTTGACCCAAGAGCCCTGTTGTCGGCCGGTTGGCCGGCGGCTAGGGTTGGCGACAACACCTGCCCGTCCCAGACCCCGACGGTTTCGAGGCCGCTCATCTGGGGGTCTGGCGATGACCGAATGTCCCGAGTCGCCGCTTCGGGCACGACAACGCCACTTGGCACCTGTCGCCGATGTCCGCCCGAGGATCGCGGGGGTGTTCTGCGACGACGTCGCGGTCGCGTTGTTCGCCTTGATCACGACCGGCCTCGCGGGCCTGATCGAGGAGAACGTGCGACAGGCAGGCCTCGAAACAGGCAGTGGCTCTGCCCCGAGCGCGCTGCCGCACACTCGCGGCTACCGACCGTCCCCTCACCGGTTGGCCGCGAAACAGGAGCCGTCCCGACGTCGCGACCAGCAGTCGGGACGGCTCCTGCCGGCGTTCCACGCAGGGTTTCGCGTGCACATCGGGACCGCCACGAGCGACGGAGCCGCCCGGATCCCGGTGCGACGCGGGCGCGGACGACGCGGGGGGTTTGCCACGATACCCACGCACAGGGCCGCGGTCGCCATGCCCTCGGCGCATCTCGCACGCCGTCGACGTCGTGATGCACCGCCACCAGATCGTCGGCGGGTAAGACAGCCGCACCCGGCCAGAAGACGGCCCCGAGATCTCGACGCAGTGACGCCCGGTCCCCTCGTCATCCCCGTGGGCGTCACTGCTGTCGAGTTTGAAGCATCATGCTGCGACTTCGCGCCCATGGCAAGGTTTTCCTCGGGCCTCGGCCGCTCCCGGAGCCGCTGCGCACATCTAGCCTCATCCTGGCGAAGGTCGGGCGGCTTCGCTGTGCGCCGAACAGGCTGCGTTGCCCGACTCACCTCCGCAGTTTGTTGGGGCTTCCATGCCTCGCCCGGGTGTGCGCGAAGCCCCCAGCGGAGTACTCGCGACCCGTGATCAGCGAATTCGCCCTCTCGACCAAGGAGGCGCTCGACGAGGCGGCGAAATGGCTGGCCGACCTTGGCTTCGTCGTCGCCCGGTCCACGCGAGCCGACGACCCCCACCGCCTCACCGTCTACCACAACTACGCGACGCGACACGACGTTCCGATGCTTGTGGCCATGGTCGACCCGATCGCCGTCGAGATCCGGGACTGACGGCGCCACACGCGAGCTGAGCCTTTGACCTCGGCGGTTGCGGCGGACTGACGGCTGCGGGAATCTTGTCCTCGCTACTCCGACTGCGAGTCGTCGCCGGCCAACCAGGACGGCGGAACGAGCCCGTCCGGCCAGGCTGTGATGCACACGCGGTTGCCGGCGCGGTCGGCGAGGATCCAGCCAGCAGGCGCATCGGCGTCGTCGACAATCCGGCCTCCTGCGGCAAGGGCCGCCTCCAGGCGCGCCTCGACGTGCTCGCGAGCGACGGACACGTCGACGTGCATGGCGTGCCGGAGCACCTTGGCCGGGTCGAGGTCCTGCATCCAGACCGTGGAGCCGTGGCCAAGCGGATCGACCGCGTTGTCGTCGTCGAGCTCTGCGTATCCGAGGACGGCACGCCAGAAGCCGACATCGACCTCGTCCGGCTTGGCAGCGATCGCCAGCGAGACCTCCTGAGCAGCTGTCCGGTCGGCCACCGCGCCGTGCGCCCGAGCGACCGCCGAAACGTCCCGCGCAAGTGCGATGTGCCGCTCCTCAACTCGAAACACACCGCGCGTCAGTCGCACGCTGAGACGGCCAGCGTCGATGCTCAACAGCATCTCCGAGCCCTCGACGCCAGGCACCTCCGCGATCTTCTCGGCAAGCTGCGCCGCTTCGCGAAGCGACGGGACGCGGAACACGGCTGTCGCGCCGCCGTGCAGAACCACCCAGTCTTCAACGCCCTCGGCAGCGAGGAACGTTCGCCAACCCTGCTCGCTCATGTTCGCCTCCTTCACACCGAAGGTATTGCAGGGCGTCAGATGTCGCGTGGCTCCCCGATACGAGCGGCGTCCCGGTGGTCAATCGCCGAAGGGAATGCTCCGTGTAGTGCAGACCGCGAACTGAGCCGTGTCTCCAGGTCGGCCGTCGCCGCGTCGAACACCGGCGCGCCCGGCACAGTGGCGTCGGCGTCGGGAAAGTATCGCCGCGGATCGTCGACGGCTCCGGCGAGCGACGTCAGCGTGTACAGCACAACCTTGCGCACGGGCTTACCCATTCGTCTGATGGTGTCCCAGGGCAAGCTGGCGGCTACGAGATACCGCCGTCCCAATCGATCGGCGAGCCGCCCGGAATCGGCGCGGCGGGATCGTACGGCTGGCGGGTCAAGATGAACGTCGCCACCTCGAGCCACGCCGGCGCGCCGTCCGGCCGACGGTGCACGGTGAGGTGCTCGCCGGCCACGTAGCCCGTCAGGCCGCGATAGCCGTCGATGTCAACGCGCAAGAATCGCCAGACGTCCTCGCGGCCCGACACGAGAGTCAGCCCGTCGATCACGGCCGCCAGCGTGAAGCGGGTGTTGCCCCAGAACCAGTCGCCGACCAGGTCGGGCATCGCGTCCTCGGGGTCCGGCTCGTCCTCCAGACCGGTGCGGTGGTACCCCATCGGCTGAAGACGCGCGATCAGGTCAGTTGCCAGCTGCTCGGTGTCGAGACCGGTCGTCGCATTCGTCATCACGACGGCGCTGACGTGTGTCTTCGGATCTGCGAACATCGCCGCGAGGAAGCCCGGCATCGACCCGGTGTGACCGACCAGGGTGCCGTTCGGGCTCCAGTGCAGCCGCAGCCCGAGCCCGTAGCCGCCCTGGTGCTGATCGTCGGGGTCGCCGGCCTGGACGGTGCGCATCTCCTCGGCGGTGTCCGGAGTCAGCAGGTCGGTTCCGATCGGGATTCTCTGCGGCATGCCGACCACAGCGCTCCAACCATGTGTCAGCACGTCTGCCCAAGCGGTCAGGTCGCGCGGTGTGCTCCAGAGCTGGCCGGCCGGAGCCATCGCGCCGGTCTCCTGAACCCGCTCCCCCACCAGCACGCCGGTCAGCGGGTTGCGCGATGTCCCGACGGCGGCGCCGTCGAGCGGAAGGTAGGTCGTCTCGGACAGCCCGAGCGGCTCGACAATCTCATCCAGCACGCACTTCCACCAGGGCGCTCCGCGGAGGTTGGCGCCGAGCTCGCCGAGGACGGCGAATCCCAGATTCGAGTAGTGGAATCGGCTGTGAGCGCGGAACACGGGCTCGCGTGCGGCGTTTCCGGCGACGAGCTCGCGCCACGATCCGCCGGGCGAGCGCTCCCACCACGGACCGGCTGGTTCCGCCGGAATGCCGGACGAGTGCGCCAGCAGGCTGCGGATGGTCCGCGCTCCGAAGGGCGCGTCGGGAAGGTGCGCGTCGACCCGGTCGTCGAGGTCGAGGCGACCCTCGTCGCGCAGCCGCATCACCAAGACCGCCGTGAAGGTCTTGGTGATCGACCCGACTCGATACTGCCGGCCGACCTGCCCCACCTCGCGCGTCCACCACGGACGGCGGCCGAAACCGACCGCGACGGTCAGGCTCGGAAGTCGCTCAGCCTCCGCGGCGGCGTCGACGACGCCGGCGAGTGCTTGCTGGATGGCGTCGTCCGACCCGACCCACTCCATCAGTCGTGAACTGACGGTTCCGCGAATGCGCTCGGGTCAGGGCAGGAGCACACCAGGTTGCGGTCGCCATAGGCCTGGTCGATCCGACCGACCGGCGGCCAGTACTTCGCGGGCGTGTAGCCGACGGGAAAGGCCGCTTGCTCTCGCGTGTAGTCGCGCTGCCAGTCGTCGGCGGTGACCGCCTCGAGCGTGTGGGGAGCACCAGCGAGCGGGCTGTCGTCGTGACTGATCTCGCCGTTCTCGACTGCCGCGATCTCGGCGCGAATGGCGATCATCGCGTCGATGAAGCGGTCGATCTCCTGCAGGCTCTCTGACTCCGTCGGCTCGATCATCAGCGTCCCGGCCACCGGGAAGCTCATCGTCGGCGCGTGGAAGCCGTAGTCGACCAGCCGCTTCGCGACGTCGTCGACGCTCACACCGGTCGCCTTGGCGATCGGCCGCAGATCGATGATGCACTCGTGCGCGACCAGGCCGTTCTGACCGCGGTACAGCACCGGATAGTGCCGGTCGAGACGGGTTGCGATGTAGTTGG
Source organism: Nocardioidaceae bacterium (assembly GCA_035473375.1). Taxonomy (GTDB): domain Bacteria; phylum Actinomycetota; class Actinomycetes; order Propionibacteriales; family Nocardioidaceae; genus DATIOH01. Next base: position 5,521 of record DATIOH010000017.1, read on the forward strand.
CCGACAGCACCGCCTGGCCGGTCGCGGCGGTCAGTCCGTCGGCGCCCATCATCGCGATGTAGGCCCACGAGATCGGCAGGATGCCCGCCGAGCCGTACGGCGCGGCGCTGATCGCGCCGATGCCCTCGCGCTTGTCGGCCTCGGGGTGCTGGCCGTGGCTCGGCAGGTACGGCGCGAGGTGGGCGCGCACGCCGACCGGTCCCACGCCCGGACCACCGCCGCCGTGCGGGATGCAGAACGTCTTGTGCAGGTTGAGGTGGGAGACGTCACCGCCGAACTCGCCGGGGCGTGCGTAACCGAGCAGCGCGTTGAGGTTCGCGCCGTCGACGTAGACCTGGCCGCCGTGCTCGTGCACGAGGTCGCAGATCTCGACGATGTCCTGCTCGTAGACGCCGTGCGTGGACGGGTACGTCACCATGATCGCCGCGAGGTCGTCGGCGTGCGACTCGCACTTGGCCCGCAGGTCGTCGAGGTCGACTGTCCCGTCGTCGTTGGAGCCGACGACGACGACGCGCATCCCGGCCATCACGGCGGAGGCTGCGTTGGTGCCGTGCGCGCTTGACGGGATGAGG
>DATIOH010000018.1:0-12366 GCA_035473375.1 Nocardioidaceae bacterium
GCCGGTCGCCATCGTCCGCAATGCGACGACGGTCGGAGCGACCCGAGCGCTGGTCCGCGCGGTGAGATACGACGTGAGCTCTTCGGCGACGATCTCGCGGACCGCGGCGACGTCGTCGGCCGCCGATCCGTTGTGCACCGACTCGGCGAGCCCCTGGAGGGTCAGCAGGACGACACCGGGCAACTCGCCGACCTCAGGGTCGACATCGTGCGGGAGGGCAAGGTCGACGATCGCGAGCGGGCTCCGACCCGCGCGCGCGGCGACGGCGTCGGCGACGACCGCCGCGTCGACGACGAGTCCGGTAGCGGCCGTGCACGAGACGACGACATCGGAGTCGCGCAACGCTGCGCCGAGACCGTCGAGGCCGACCGCTCGACCGCCGACTCGGTCCGCGAGTCGCGTCGCGTGCCCCACCGTCCGCGACGCGATCGTGACGCTGCCCGCGCCCCGACGGGCCGCTGTGGTCGCCGCGAGCGCCGCGACCGAGCCGGAGCCGACGATGCACACACGGGCGCCGTCGAGGGGACCACTGGCGGAGACCGCGTCGTCGAATGCGACCGAGACAAGCGACGGCCCGGCGCGATCGATACCCGTCTCGGCATGTGCCCGCTTGCCGACCCGCAGCCCTTGCTGGAACAAGGCGTTGAGGGCCGGGCCGACGCTCTGGTCGTCTTGCGCCTGGCGCAAGGCGTCGCGAACTTGGCCGAGGATCTGGCTCTCGCCGACGACCATCGAGTCGAGGCCGGCGGCGACGCCGAACAGATGAGCTGTGGCTGCGTCGTCGTAGTGGACGTAGAGAGCCTGGACGATGTCGTCGAGCGGAACCCCCGCGCGTTCGGCCAAGAGCGACGACACATGGTCGACGCCTCCGTGGAAGCGGTCGACTTCGGCGTAGACCTCGAGCCGGTTGCACGTCGCGAGGACGAGGGCCTCGGTGACATCGGCGGAGTCGAGCGTCGCGCGACGCACCTTCACGGCCGTGTCGGCGTCACCCGCGAGCCGCTCGAGAAGCTCGACCGGCGCGCTGCGATAGGACGCGCCGACGATCAAGATGCTCATACGGCGTCCGCCTTCAGGCCGCCACCGCTCAGATTGTCGGACAGGTGTCCGGTTCCGTTCGCCTTGCGCTGCTCGTGATACGCGAGTATCTGCAGCTCGATCGAGAGATCGACCTTGCGGACGTCGACGTGGTCGGGCACCGAGAGAACGGCGGGCGCGAAGTTGAGGATGCTGGTCACACCGGCCTCGACCAGCCGATCGCAGACGTCCTGCGCCGCCGCCGCCGGAGTGGCGATGACGCCGATCTGCACCTTCGCGGACGAGACGAGATCGGCGAGGTCGTCGAGCGACGAGATCTGCAGCCCGGCGATCTCCTCGCCCGCCCGGGCGGGGTCGCTGTCGAGCAGGGCGACGACCTGGAAGCCGCGCGAGGCGAAGCCGGAGTAGTTCGCGAGGGCGTGGCCGAGGTTTCCGATGCCCACGATGACAACCGACCAGTCCTGGGTCAGGCCGATCTCGCGGGCGATCTGATAGCTCAGATAGTTGACGTCGTAGCCGACGCCGCGGGTGCCATAAGTGCCGAGATACGAGAGGTCCTTGCGGAGCTTCGCCGAGTTGACGCCCGCGGCCTCCGCCAGCTCTTCGCTGCTCGCGGTGGCGACATTTCTGTCGGCGAGCAGCGTGAGGGCCCGGAGGTAGACGGGGAGCCGCGCGACGGTGGCTTCGGGGATGCCGCGCTCGGGCCGTTCGTCGCGAACGGCCCGGCCGCCCCTGCGGCTTCGTGCTGCGGTCACGGTGCTCCTGGCGCCGGCACAGTCGCTGCGCCACGGATCTCGAGGCGCGTCTGACCGGCGAACACAGCCACTCTAAGAGCTTGTGAACAGGGGAACAAAATCGTCTCGACACCCGGCCCGACGTCGCTGGATCGCCGCGAGGAATTGACGTCCTGCGAATCCATTCTCTAAGTTAGGTATGCCTTACCTAATCCCCCGCTGTGAACGGATGCCTAGATGCGCGTGCGGTCCCCCCTCATCGCCACCATCGCCTGCGGGCTGCTTGCGACCGGCCTCGCCGGCTGCGGTGCGTCGTCTGACGACGGAGGGTCCGCGCAGTCCGACCCGACGACCTCCGGCGAGTCCACGTCGGACGGTTCGTCCAGCGAGATCGACACCGGACTGCTCGACACCCGCGTCGCCGACTACAAGACGTACCTCATCGACGAGTCGAACACGATGCTCGCCGCCACGACGAAGTTCACCGACGCCGTGCGCGCCGGCGACGTCGCCAAGGCAAAGGCACTGTTCGCTCCGAGCCGCTACCACTGGGAGACGATCGAGCCGCTCGCCGGCCTCGTCGCCTCGGTCGACGGCAAGGTCGACAGCCGGGTCGACGACTTCGCGAGCGTCAACGACCCCGCGTTCAGCGGCTGGCACCGCCTCGAGTACATGCTGTGGGTCGACGGCAAGCTCACCCCGCTGTCGACGAAGTACGCCAACCAGCTCGACAGAGACCTCAAGCCGCTCCCGGGCCTGTTCGAGAAGGCCGACGTCACGGCAAAGAACGTCGCCAACGGCGCTGCCGGCCTCATCGAGGAGGTCAGCGAGGGCAAGATCACTGGCGAAGAGGACCGCTACTCGCACACGGACCTCTATGACCTTGCCGGCAACGTCAACGGCAGCCTTCGGGCGTTCCAGGCCTACGAGCCGGTGCTGCTCTCCGTCGACAGGCCGCTCGAGTTGAAGATCGAGCAGGCGTTCCTCGACGCGAAGGCCCTTCTTGGCAAGTACCAGCACCCCGACGGGTCATACGGCTCGTACCTCGACTTCAAGAAGACCGACAGGCTGCGGCTGCAGGCGTTGCTCGCTGGCCTCAGCGAAGACCTCTCCAGCGTGGCCGGTGTTCTGAACCTGTGACCCCACAACGATTCAGCAGGCGGGCCCTGCTCGGAGGCGCCGCGGCCGGCACTGCCGGCCTCGGCGTCGGCGCTGTCGCCGGGTGGGCCGCTGCAGACGACCAACTGAAGCCGGCGGCGTCGCTGACGTCCCTGCGTGGCTGGCACGGCCTTACCCAGCCAGCCATCGCCGAGCGGGGCCGGGCGTGCACCATGCTCGCGTCCTTCACCTGCGTGGCGGCCGACCGAGCCGCGTTAATGCAGATGTTCAAAGACCTCGGCGCCGAGGCACATCGGCTCTGCGACGGACTGAGCGAGGGTCCGCTCGACGAGGACTCGCCGCCACCGACGACCGGCATCCTCGGCACTGACTCGAGCGTCGGCACGAGCGTCGCGGTCAGCGTCGGCGCATCGCTGTTCGACCATCGCTTCGGGCTGGCCGACCGCAAGCCGGCCGAGCTGGTCGAGATGCCGTACCTCGTCAACGACCGGCTCGATCCCGCATGGACACACGGCGACGTGCTGGTCGTGCTGGCGGCCGACCGCGAGGACCAGCTCCTGCACGGTGTCCGACAGATCGCCCGATCGACGCGTGAGTACCTGATCACGAACTGGGTCATCAATGGCTTCAACCACATCGCCCCGACCGATCGCACCGGTCATGTCGTCAACCGCAACACTCTCGGATTCAAGGACGGCACGGCCAACCTCGACATGGGCGGGCCGGACGCCGACTTCGTCTGGGTCGCGGGCGACCTCAACGACGGCGCCGAGCCGGCCTGGACTGAGAACGGCAGCTACCAAGTCGTTCGGCTCATTCGCACCCTCGTCGAGCAGTGGGATCGCGCATCGCTGGGCGAGCAGGAAGGCATCATCGGGCGCGACAAGGTGTCGGGGGCGCCGCTCGGCCTCTCGGGCGAGAGCACCGATCCCGATTACTCGAACGACCCGCGCGGCAAGCGGATCCCGCTCGACGCCCACATCCGGTTGGCTCGGCCGCGCACCCCGCAGACCGAGAAGAAGCGGATGCTCCGCAAGGGCTTCAACTACCAGCTCGGGTTCGACAACAGCGGCTATGTCAACCAGGGGTTGGCGTTCGTGAGCTACCAGCAGACGCTCGACGCGTTCATGACGATCCAGATGCGGCTCAAGAACGAGCCGCTCGAGGAGTACACGCTGCCGTTCGGCGGCGGCTTCTTCTTCGCCCTTCCGGGCGTCCAAGACTCGTCCGACTGGCTCGCCCGTCCGCTCTTCGCCTGACGACGAGCTTCCAACTACCTCACTTGGCAGTGAGGGCGGCGCGGAGGCGGGCTGCGTCGACGCGCCAGAAGTCATGCTGCCTGCCGTCGACGAACGTCACGGGGATCTCCTCGCCGTACGTGCGCAGCAGGTCGGGGTCGGCCGTGATGTCGACGTCTTCGTACGTCTCGCCGAGGTCGGCGCAGACCGACTCGACGACGGCGCGGGCGTCGTCACACAGGTGGCACCCGGGCTTCGAGAGCAACCTCACCCGCGCGACCGGCGCGGTCACGACAGCCCCAAGGCTCGCCGCGCCTCCGCCGCGCGCAACCGGCCCTTTGCGACCTTGCCAGTCGCCGAGTGTGGAAGTTCGTCGACAACGTTGACCGTCGACGGCAGCTTGAAGCGAGCCAGCCGGCTCTCGCAGTGGGCGATCACCTCGGCGGCGAGCTCGTCCGCCCCGGCGGCACCGTCAGACGCGACGACGTAGGCGGCCACTGACTCTCCGGTCTCGTCGTCCGCGACTCCGATCACGGCGCACTCGCGAACCGACGCTATTTCGGCGATCACCTCCTCGATCTCCGACGGATAGACATTGAAGCCCGAGACGATGACGACCTCCTTGAGCCGATCGACGAGGTAGAGATCGCCGTCGGCGTCCAGGAACCCGATGTCGCCGGTCGAGAGCCAGCCCTCCGGATCCGGGGCCGAGTCGCCGTCGGGCCAGTAGCCGCTGAACACGTTGTCGCCCTGCACGAGGATCTCGCCGGGATCGTCGTGCTCGGCGTCGCGGCCGACGTCGTCGACCACGCGCAGCCGCACGCCGGGCACGGCGCGGCCGGCCGAACCAGGCTTGTGCACCGGAGCTCCCAAGGTTGTCGTCACCATGGGCGCGGCCTCGGTGAGGCCGTAGCCCTGCTCGACGGACAGGCCGGTCAGCTCCTCGAATCCGCGCACGGTCGCCTCTGCGAGCGGGCCGGCGCCGGAGAGCAGCGTGCGAACCGACGACAGCCGCTCGGCGATGCCGTCGACGCGCGACCACGCGCCAATCGCGGGCGGCGCGACGGGCACGACGGTCACAGACTCGGCGCCGATGAGCCGGAGCGTCTCGTCGGGACTGAATCGCCGCGCGACAACCAGCGTCGACTGCTGGCGGATCACCTGGCCGAGAATCGCGTTGAGGCCGTAGATATGCGACATCGGCACGACGCCGAGCACAACGTCGTCGTCAGTGAGCGGCGGCGGGTCCGTGCTGGCCGCCTGCTCGATGTTGGCGACCAGCGCCCGATTGCTCAACATCGCCCCGCGCGGTCGTCCCGACGTGCCCGACGTGTACATCAAGACGGCGAGAGCCTCGCGGTCGCGAGGCGAGACAACTCGGGACGTCGCCTCAAGCAGCCGGCTGTACGGCACCTCGTCGTCGGTCGGCTCGACACCCGTCACGACGACACGCACCGCCAAGAGCGCGCCGCCGGCCGCACCGCGGACCGCGGCAACAGTGTCGGCGTCCGCGACGCAGAGGCGGGCCCCGCTGTCGGCGAGCACCCGCGCTACCTCGTCGACCGTCGATCCCGAGTTGAGCGGCACCGCGACGACGCCAGACCGTGCGGCGGCGAGGTAGGCGACGACGAACTCGACGCTGTTGCCCATCGCGATCGCTACTCGGTTTCCGGCCACCAGCCCGAGCTCGGCGAGTCCCGCCGCGAAGGCGTCGACCTGCTCGTCGAGAAGCCGGTACGAGGTCCGCACAGCGTCATCGACGACGGCGACCTTGTCGGGGTGCGACGTCGCAGCGGCACGCAGCAGGTCGGCGACGTTGACCGGAGCCTCCGTGTCCGTCACCACACCGAGTCTTCCACACGGACGGACCGACGCCTCCGGACGATCACTACCCTGGTGATGTGGCCAAACCTGCCAGCGCAAAACGCAATCTGCGCGCTCGATCCGCCATGGCCGGGCAGGCGTCGGCAGCGGCGGCCGACGTCGAGGCCGCGCTCGCGACCCCGCCCGATCTCGAGGCTGCCGCGTTCTTCGACGTCGACAACACGGTCATGCAGGGTGCGTCGATCTTCCATCTCGCCCGCGGCCTGCACCGTCGCAAGTTCTTCACGACCAAAGACATCATCAGGGCTGCATGGGACCAGACGTACTTCCGCGTTGTCGGCGTCGAGAAGGCGGGAACGGTCGCGTCGGCGCGCGAGTCGGCGCTGTCGTTCATCGCCGGGCATCGGGTCGAGGAGGTCGAGGAGCTCGGAGAGGAGATCTTCGACGAGGCGATGGCGCACCGGATCTGGCCGGGCACGCGGGCCCTCGCGCAGATTCATCTCGACCGTGGCGAGCGAGTCTGGCTCGTCACCGCAGCGCCCGTCGAGATTGCCACGACCATCGCCCACCGCCTCGGCCTCACCGGTGCGCTCGGCACCGTCGCCGAGCACGTCGACGGCGTCTATACCGGCAGGCTGGTCGGCGACCTCCTACATGGGCAGGCCAAAGCCGACGCCGTCCTGGCCCTCGCGGCTCAGGAGGCGCTCGACTTGGCCCGCTGCTCGGCGTATTCAGACTCGTCGAACGACCTTCCCCTGCTGACCCTCGTCGGCGACCCATGCGCGGTCAATCCCGACGCCAAGCTGCGCGACCATGCGCGACGCCATGGCTGGCGAGTCCGCGACTATCGGACCGGCCGCAAGGCTGCGAAAGTCGGCCTGCTCAGCGCGGCGGGCGCTGGTGCTGCGGCCGGCAGCGTCGCCGCAGGATTCGCACTCCGGCAGAAGCGGTCTCGATAGGCGAGGACTGCAGATAAATCACTACTGAGCGTGCATGCGATTTAACTGAACGTGGTGCGATCGCGTGCATGTTTGCCTACGATCGTGGGCACCGGTTCAGCACGCTGGGGGTGCTGGAGTGGGGGTGCTGGAGGGAGTGCTCGTGTCTCGGTCGCGATGGTCTGAGTCGTTGGGCCTCGATGCCCTGCGGTGCGCCGTCGCCGAGGCGATGCGCGACCAGCGGTTGCTCGCCACCACTCCCTCCTTCGCCAGTGCCGCCGGGTCAGGATCCGGACCTCAATCGGGGTCCGCCGACGTGGCCGGGGCGGAGGCGTCCCGGATCACCGCCCTCGTCGACCTCGCGCGCGCCGGCGACGCCGACGCATTCGGCGCTCTGTACGACCACTACAGCCCGGCGATCTACCGATTCGTCTACTACCGCGTCAGGACCCGTGTCCTCGCCGAGGACCTCACCAGCGAGACGTTCTTCCGCGCGCTGCGTTCGATTGCCAGCTTCCAGTGGCAGGGCAAGGACTTCGGAGCCTGGCTGACGACCATCGCCCGCAACCTGATCGTGGACCACTTCAAGGCAGGCAGGACCCGGCTCGAGACCACGACCGATGACTTCTCCGAGCGACGCGAGGCCGGTGACAACACCGAGGAAGAGGTGCTTGCCGCCCTGACCAGCGAGGTTCTGCGCGAGGCGATGACAACGCTGCCCACCGAACAACACGAATGCATCGTGTTGCGATTCCTCAACGGTTACTCGATCGCCGAGACCGCCACGAGCCTCGGCCGCACCGAAGGCGCCGTCAAACAGCTCCAGCTCCGCGCCATCCGCAATCTCGCCAAGCTGCTGCCGGAGGATCTCCGATGACCGGACCGCGCGGTCTGCGCGACTTGTCGGGTTTGCCGGCCGAGACCCGTAACCCCGACGCCTCCGGCGTCGTTGGGTTCGCTGAGGCCGACCGCATCGGTCTGGCCCGGTCACGGGACAGCCGGCCAAGCAATCCGGAAGCTGCACGCACATGAGGTGGACGATGTCGAGACGAGGGCGAGCCGATGAGTTCGCTGCAGTCGTCGAAGGCACGCGCACACCGGCAGACGTGTCGGACGACGCGCGCGAGTTCTACGCGATCGTCTCTCGACTCCGCGATGTCGAGGCGCCGGCCATGCGGCCCGAGTTCGCTGCCGATCTCCGCGAGCGACTAATGACGGCGGCGCCGACCGCGCTGGCCGAGCTGCCACCGATGCGTGCGGGTAAGTCCAGCGCGAAGGAGACCCGCCTGGTCGACGACTCGTGGTCGACGACTCGGCGGCTGCGCATCGCGACCGCGACGCTGGTGGTGTGCGCTACGGCCGGCGGGGTCGCGGCCGCCAGCCAGTCAGCCCTGCCGGGCGACCCGCTGTACCAGGTCAAGCGCGGCCTTGAGTGGATGCAGGTCGCCACCGCGGGCTCCGACCAGAACCGCGGCGACGTCCTTCTCGACCAGGCATCCGAGCGGCTCTCGGAGGCCGAGCAGCTGGCCGCCTCTCGACCTGACGACCCGCGCACGTCGTCGCTCATCAGCGACACGCTCGACGACTTCGAGCAGCAGGCGACCGACGGATCGGATGCCCTCGTCGACGACTACCGCTCAAGCGGCGATCCGGCGAGCATCGCGGAAGTTCGCGAGTTCGCTGACGAGTCCGTCTCGCGGCTCGGCGACCTCGGGCAGATCGTGCCGCCGGACCTCCAACGCGACCTCGTCGACGCAGCCGGGGTGCTCACCGAGATCGACGGCCAAGCGCGCGACACCTGTGAGCTGTGCAGCACGCTGACGCCGCTGCAACTGTCGCCGAGTCTCAGCGACCTCGCACAGACCACGCAGAGCGTCGTCGACGCCGTGCCCGGCGATCTCGGCTCGGCCGGCGGCGGAGACGCCACTCAGCAGCCGCCGATCAAGCACCCGACGCTGCCGGTGCTGCCCGGCAACCCCGGCGACAACGGTTCCGGCCACCAAGGCGGCCGGCAAGGACAGGGCGACAGCCAGCAGACCGGCGGCGGTCGCAGCCACCAGCCTCGACTGCCCCTGCCCACGGGTGGAGGTTCGACGACTTCTCCGACCCTGCCGCTCCCGTCGATCCCCGGCCTTCCGAAGCCGTCGATCCCGGTCCCGTCGGTGCCCGTGCCGTCGGTGCCGTTGCCGTCGCTCCCGGTGCCAGCACTCCCGACGCTGCCGCTCCCGACGATCCTCCCCGTCCCCTAACCGCCCGCCTGCACGACGGTCGAGGGGCGCCGGTCAGGAGAAGACGCTGGTGCGCTGCATGAGGAGGGTGTACAGCGTCTGCTGGATCGTCTCGCGCACCTGGTCGGTCACGTTGAACACGAGCATTGGGTCGTCGGCGGCGGTATCGCCGTAGGAGTCGGTCCGGACCGGCTCGCCGAACTCGATCAGCCACTTCGACGGCAACGGGATCATGCCCAGTGGTCCGAGCCAGGGGAAGAACGGCGTGATCGGGATGTACGGCACGCCCAGCAGCCGTGCCAAGGCCGGAATGTTGCCGACCAGCGGGTAGATCTCCTCGGCGCCCACTACGGAGCACGGCACGATCGGCACCTGGGTGCGCAGAGCCGCTGACACGAAGCCGCCGCGGCCGAAGCGCTGGAGTTTGTAGCGCTCGGAGAACGGCTTGCCGACGCCCTTGAAGCCCTCCGGCCAGACTCCCACGAGGTCGCCGCGCGACAGCATCCGCTCGGCGTCTTCGCTGCTCGCGATCGTTGCGCCGCCCTTGCGGGCCAACTCGCCGACGAACGGCAGCCCGAAGACCAGATCGGCTCCGAGCATCCGCAGAAAGCGCCCACTGTGGTCGTGGATGACGAGCGCGGTCATCAGTCCGTCGATCGGCACGGTGCCGGAGTGGTTCGAGACGACCAGCGCCCCAGCCTCGGCCGGGATGTTGTCGATGCCCCGCACCTCGATCCGGAACCACTTCTCCGCAATCGGGCGCAGCGCAGACATGATGAACCGCTCGGTGATCTCGACGTCGAAGCCGAACTCGTCGACCTCATAGTCGCCCGTCAGCCGACGGCGGGTGAACGCAAGAACCTCAGCCATCCGTCGCTGCCAGTCGACCTCGCCGAACGTCGCTTTCGCCGCATCGGCGATCGCATCGGCGACGTCGGCAGCCTCAAGAGGGCGGGTGGTCTCGCCGTCAGCCGGCGGCTCATCCTGCGTCACGAGCACGGGCCGCCGCGGTGCCGGTGGCTTCTTCGGCTTCTTCGGCTGGGTCGGCTGCTTCGACGTGCTCGGCTGCTTTGGCTTGGTCGTCTTAGTCGACTTGGCCGACTTGGTCACCCTGGTCGACGTGGTGGGCTTGTCTGCCGTGGTCGGTGGCGTCACTCGCTGGGGCTCGACCGGCTGCTCGAGTCGCTGGGGCACGGCGGGAGCGCGGCTCGCGGCCGGCGGCGCCGCGAGGGCGCGGGCTGCGGCAGAGGGAGACGTGCGGGAGCCTCGGCCGGGACGGCCGCGGTTTCCGATCGGGATGATGTCGGCGTCAGCCACGCGATCCCGCCTTCGCCAACAGGTCTGAAAGCTGCGCCTCGAGCGCACCGATGCGCTCGGCGTTGAGCGCGCCCGGGCGGAGGCTCCGCGCGAACGTGTCGAAGGCCTCCGCGGTGGTGTAGGTCGACGTGAAGCCGAGCGCCTTTCGGGCTGCCGATGTGTCGATGCCCCGACCAAACGTCAGGAACTCGGTCTGCTCCGGTGTCAGCTCCGCGGCCCGCGCAGCGGGGAACACGGTGCCGAGCATGCCGAGGGCCGGGCCGGGTAGCGCCACGCTCGGCCGGCCGAGGCGACGGATCGCCTGCGACAGCATCAGCACGCCGTCGCCCGCGACGTTGTAGGTGCCGTCGACGTCGGACACGGTCGCGACTCGCAGCGCCTCGAGCGCGTCGTCCTCGTGGCAGAACTGCAGCCGCGGATCGAAGCCGAGCACAGTCGGGATCAGCGGCAGCTCGAAATACCGCGTGAGAGTTGTCTGAATCGTCGGCCCGATCAGGTTGGCGCAGCGCAGTGTGGTCAGCTGCACGTCGGGACGCCGGCGGGCGAAACCGCGCACGTAGGCCTCGACCTCGACGGAGTCCTTCGCAAAGCCCGAACGCGGAATCCGCTTGGGCGTCATGCCCTCCGTGAACATGGCCGGGTCGCGGCTGGACGAGCCGTAGACCCGCGCCGACGACTTCACCACGAGCCGTTCGATCCCGCGGGCCTGCTGACATGCAGCCAACAGCTGCATGGTGCCGATGACGTTGATCTCCTTCATCGGCGTGCGGCCGCCGGCGCCACTGGGCGTGGAGATCACCCCGAGATGAACCACGGTGTCGACGGCCTCGGCCGCGATCACCTTGGCGATGACGGGGTTGCGAATGTCGGCTCGGACGAACTGGACGGCGCCGAGGTCGGTGCGCGGCGGCACGATGTCGACGCCGACGACTCGGTCGACGGCTGGGTCTTCAGTCAGCCGTCGCGCGAACCGGCCGCCGAGCTTGCGGCAGACACCGGTGACGAGGACTGTGCGTCCCATGGGCTCGGGATCGGGCTACTTGCCCTGACGGCGACGCTGGATGCGAGTCTTCTTCAGCAGCTTGCGGTGCTTCTTCTTCGCCATCCGCTTGCGGCGCTTCTTGATAACTGAGCCCACGGTCTACCTTTCGGGCGTTGCTGTGGCTGGTCAGGCCGGTACAGGACCGACCAAGCGTACCCTTCGGGCACCGCTCACTCCGAATGCGGAAAAGCGGCCCGTCAGCGCCGTGGTGAACGAGAGGGGGTCAAGCGTGGGTGAGGCGGGCGGTCAGCCGGCCTGGAAGAACGACTTGCGCAGGTACTCGTTGACGGCGTCCTCCGGGACGCGGAACGACCTGCCGACGCGGACGGCCGGAAGCTCGCCGCCGTGCACGAGGCGGTACACCGTCATCTTCGACACGCGCATCGCGGCCGCAACCTCGGCGACGGTGAGGAACTTGACCTCGGAGAGGCCTTCGCCTCCGGACTGTGACGCCATATCGCTGCACCAACTTCCGGCGCGGGTCGGTCCTCAGCTTCCCCGCTGAAGATCACAAAAAATGGCGCCCACGCTGTGGTGAGAGTAGTGGCAAATGAGGCTCGTGGGGAAGTGGAGTCGACAAATTGATCCGAAATAACAGTATCCGCGGAGAGTGTTACCGGCGTGTCGCTTGCAACTCACCGATGATGGCTACTCACTGTTCGCGGGTGGCCACGCGGCGCGAGCGGGTGGATTCGAGGCTCGACAGCAACCCTAGCCACGACCACGCCGACTCGCATCCCCCGTCCCCGTTGCGTCACGCCGCTGGATCGATGCCGTGCAGCGGAAAGACGCTCTCGCGGGTGCTCGCGATGCTCCGGTCGAGCCACGACTCCGGGGCATGCCCGGCCGGCCACTGTTCGTACGCAGCGTCTTGGCCGTCGGTCAGCC